>CAYJNF010000162.1:0-8052 GCA_964370915.1 uncultured Chitinophagales bacterium | reverse complement strand
TGATGCGGCTTTTAGGGATTGAATAGCGTTCCTGCACGCTGACGGTCACTTCATCGCGTCCGTCGTTGTCGAAATCGCCGGCAAGAATGGCGCCCCCTTCATCGAATGCGCCGCTGAGATTCATCGTCCACGTCGTTGTTGGGAGTGACGGAAAACCGTTGTTCGTTCCGTTCCACTCGAAGACATAAAACCCGTGATACGTTGAGTCATACGGATCGATGAGACAGAGAATTTCCTTCCGCCCATCGCCATCTAAATCAGCAATCGTCACAGAGCTAAAGTCATTCGAGTACGGATAGAATGAGTAGCTCCAGATGCTGTCATATCGGTTGTTTGCTGATGCTTCATACAAATAGACGGTGTTGAAGTATTGTCCGCTCCATGCGCTCACTGCGAGAAATTCCTTCTTCCCATCGTTGTCCAAATCCAACTCCGAGCGAACCATGGACCACGAGGCACTATTCGGGCTGACCCCGCCGGAATCCCAGGGAGCCGTCCTCCACACAGGCGCGAACGATTGAGCGAGCGCGTGGTGATGTGCCGTTGAGAAAGCAACGACAGAGATGATGAGACTAAGCAGTTTACTACAACTTCTCATAACCGATTATGTTCTAATGGTTAACCTTGATGTTATGCAGTTCGAGCTACGTCCTGGATTCTTCACTTCGTCCCGCTTAAGAAACATCGGGACTCGTTCAGAATGACATCAGAACACTGCCCGCAGTCCAATCGAGCCGTACTTTGCATTGTAGTCATCGAACGTATCGTACTCGAATGAAGGAACAAGAAATACTCCGGAAGTAAGCTTGATGGTTGCCTTGACGGCATACAGACCGGTTTGAATTGCTCGTTGATTGTACATGACCAGTGATTCGTCGTCCAGGTAGAATCCTCTTCGACCAAAATCAGCGGTCGCAACGATGTAGTTTTCGTTTCCAAGCGGAACGCTCAGCGTTTGGTGAAACGTAAGGAACGTCGGGGACCATTCGGCGCCGGTCACAACAATGGTCGAGGTCGACCAGATGCCGTTGAGCACATCAAACGCGAAATACCCGCGGAACGCAGACGCGGCAAGGTTGCCCTTCGACAGCGAGAAAGCGGCTGACGCACCGGCGACGTGATAGTATGAGAACCAGTAGTTTGCGCCGGCGCCAAGCCAATGGAATGTGGCTGACCCTGAATAAAACTGAATCTCGCTCTCGTCGAGAAATCCGTAAAGGCCGGTCAATGAGACGCGTTCACTCACAAACTGCGTGACGCGGCCCGAAATGAATTGCTGAGAGTAATACTTCCCGCCTGCGTCGGAGCGTTCGAGCCAGAGATTGGCATAGCCAACCGTGTAGTAGTCGCGCCACAAATTGCTGAGCGTGACGTAGCCGCTCACCGAACGCGAATCTGTTCCTGTCGAGTACCCTCCGATGGATCCAAATGTTGAAGCAAGCACGTGCCACGGGGATGGCGGGGTTGATACTTCCATCGGCCTTGATTCTACGGTCATGGATGTTGAATCCTGTCGCCCTTCCGGTTGAAGAAAAAAAAGGGCAAGCATTCCTATAAGATGCGTCATCTTTGATTGTGGTTTGTAGCAAAAATTATCAAACGGTCCCGTTCCACTGCGAACATGCTTATGCGCGAGGGGAAGAAGTGTGGTTTCTGAGACAGGGGTATATCAAAAAACAACCTCCAAAGAACGGGCGTTGAAAAGATAGGTTACGTATGGGTCACAAGCAAGCGAATAGCTCAAGATTCAACCGTCAGAGTCGCGATGATGGGACCGGTGCGAGAGAGATTTTTTTCCCACCGTGAGATTGCCCACAATTCTCCACCACTTAGCCGTCTGTAATCTTCATCCTACGCCGTTTTGCGTAGCAAACGGGGGAATGCTGAAGAAGATGTTGTGCCTACTCTCGCCAATGTGTTGCGCCGGGTAACAACGCCTGCTATATTCTTTATGGGAGTCAGCCCTCTGCTGACGTGCCCAATGAAGAGTGGAACCGCGAAGAGATTTGTGAGTTACACTGCATACACGTGAACATGATTGAAGGGGGAGGGCGTATGAGTGTCAATTCTGTGCCATCACATTCCAAAGACCAACGTCCAGCCGAGCATCCGGTTTCACTTTTGCACATCGAGGACGAATCCGCGTCGGGCAAGGAACATGAAGCAGTTGCAGCCCGGGAGTCCATTCAAGACAAGAATGAAAAAGCAGAGAAAGTAACCCGATCGTTCAAGTATGCCCCGGGTCGGGCCAACGACAACGCTGAAATATTGCGCTTCAGGGAATCGGAGCGATTGTTGCACTGGGCAATCGCCATTCCGTTTATCCTCTGCTGGGTCACCGCGTTCATTCTTGTTGTTGTCTACAACCCCGACCCGTCGCGTCCGCTGCGAGAATTCTTCGCCGTCGTACATCGTATAGCAGCGCTTGGTTTGATTCTTCTTCCCGGCCTCGTCATGCTGAAGAATTACAGGGACTACAAGATTCATCTTTACAATATTCGATGCGCGTGGTTGTGGTCCCTCAATGATTTGAAATGGCTTTCGCTGATGGGGCTTGCCGCTGTTTCCAAGAAGATCGTGCTTCCCGAGCAGGGCAAATTCAATGCGGCTGAAAAAGTGAATTTCATGATTGTGATGGTTGCCTGCCCGATTTTCATGATCACGGGCATCATGATCTGGATGCAGGAATTATCCTGGGTGGCATGGCTGGTTCACGCGTCGCTGGCTCTGGTTGTCACCCCGACGATGCTCGGGCATATCTATATGGCTACGGTGAATCCCACGACGCGGGCAGGACTGAAAGGAATGATTTCGGGATACGTAAACCGACAATGGGCGCGACATCACTACGGACTTTGGTATCGCGAATTCTTTGAGGAGAAGGTACAGGAAGCTCATACGTTCTCAGGAATGCCTCATCCTCCGAGTCATCATGTTCGCATCCACTGTCCTTCCTGCAAGGAGAACATGTCCGTCTCGTGGGCATGGCTCATCCAGAAAGTCTTCACGGTCAACCCCGTGTTTTGTCCGAATTGCGGTGACACGTTCGCGGCAATCACCACCATCACCGATCAGCAGGAGTTGGAGTGGATTAAGCACAAGATGGAAAAGAATGCCGCGGCGTCGCAAGCAACCAAAACCCGGTAGTTGTCTGTCGGCTAACTGAAGGCCAGATCTGCAAGAGCACATTGTCAGCGGTCTCTGAGGAACGTTCCGTTGCGCAGTTCCGCGTACGCCTGTTGCAATTCGTCTTCCGTGTTCATAACAATCGGGCCGCGCCAGGCGACCGGTTCCTCCAGCGGCTTTCCTGAAACCAACAGAAACCGGATTCCTTTGTCCCCCGCTTGTACCGTCACTTCATCGCCGCTATCGAAGAGTACGAGCGAACGATTGCCCGTGAAGTCCATTGTCTCACCGTCATTTGGTCCAACCTTTTCCGTCTTGACAGCTTGAGGTTGCGACGCATCCCGGAAGCTTCCGGAGCCGTCAAACACATATGCGAACGCGTGTCGCGTCGTTTCGACCGGCAATGTTTTTCGTTTTCCTGGCGGAACCCAGACGTCAAGGTACCGCGGATCGGCGGCAACACCTTCGACCGGTCCCCTCTTTCCCCAGAATTCTCCGCAAACAACGCGTACAGTTGTTCCGTCATCATCGGTGATTTCGGGAATTTCTTTTGACGAAACATCCTGGTAACGCGGAGCAGTCATCTTGAGCGATGAAGGCAGATTGGCCCAGAGTTGAAATCCGTGCATTCTCCCTTTCGCATCTCCCCGCGGCATTTCCTGATGAAGGATTCCGCTGCCTGAAGTCATCCACTGCACATCACCGGCACCCAACGTACCGCGATTGCCAAGACTGTCGCCGTGAGTGACTTCGCCGGCAAGCACGTACGTAATGGTCTCAATGCCGCGATGCGGATGCCATGGAAAACCTGCGAGATAATCTTCCGGACTTTCATTCCGGAAATCGTCAAACAAGAGAAATGGATCGAAGTCGGTCGTGTTGCCAAAACCGAATGCTCTCCGCAGGCGAACTCCTGCTCCCTCGATTGTCGGTTGGGCTTGAACAATCCGCTTCACAGGTCTGATAGACATGCTGGCTCCTTTCAATGAACGTCGAATCTGAATGCGTGTGCTTTTCTAAACACAGATACTGGCGCAAACGTTTCAAACGAAGTCCGGCTTCCGGGCGGGGTCAAGATGGGAATTGTGGCTTCGGACTCACCTGCGAGAAGAGGATCCTTCCGAGGTGCAGGGTTACGAGAAGTTTCTATTGGCTATTCTTCCACCCGAATGATTGGCTCAACAGGCAGATTCTTCTCAAAATCCCAGCGAGTTTTTCTCTTGAGATCAGCGATGCCGAGTTGATAGTCAATGAGCGCGCCGAGCGCATTTGTTTTTGCGGCTGTGAGTCGCTGCTGCGCTTGGGCGAGATCGTTGCGATTGATGGTGCCGTTCTGGAATCGCTGCTGGCTGATGTCGTAACTCTGCTGCGCGACGCCGACCGATTTCTTCAACACCTCTATGCGCGATTGGGCGACATGGATTCTGTTCACAAGGTCCATCGTCTCCTGACGGACTTGCTGACGAACGTACTCGCGCTGCACGGTGGCATTCTTGTATTCCACTTCCGCCGCTTCGACATTCAACCCTGCACTCCCCCAATCGAAAATCGGAACCGACAATGTGAGCGAGGCGCTGCGCGACCGGTTGAAATCGCGGAACAGATCCTTGAACACCGTGTCCGTTTTGTTGACACCGAACCGGGCGGTGACATCAAACCGCAGATCGCTGCGCGACTTTGCCGACGCAACGTCGATGTCCCGCAGTTGAATTTCCCGTTCTGCACGCAGCGCCTCCGTCCGATACAGCAGCGCTGATGATACAGCTTTGTCAAGGTCAATCGTCGCGGGAACATACTCGACTTCGGCCGAGGCTGAGACGTTGTCTTCCGTGGCGATTCCCACCAGAAGACGAAGATCATTCTTCGCCCGGGCCAGCTCCCGTTCCGCGTTGAGAGAATCGTTGCGGCTCGACGCCAGGTCAACTTCCGATTGCAACACATCGACCTCGGGAATCAATCCGCCGGAAAACTTCGACAATGCCGTGTTGTACGATTCCTCGTTTTGCTGTACTTGTTCCTTCACGATGTCGAGTCGCTGCGACTGTTGGTAGAGTGAGTAGAAACTTTCCGTCACACGGTACACCAAATCGAGCTGCGCATTCAGAAAATCAGACTCCGCCGTTTCCAAAGCGATCTCTGCGCGTTCCCTATTGAGCCGATGCGTATTACTTGTGAGGATCGGTTGTTGAAACTCGATGGCAAAATCGCCGAAATAGTCCCGTGCGGTGCTGTTGATTGTTGAGAGTCCGGAGGTCTGTTCCCTCCGCAGCAAGAATTGGCTGAGCGTCAGCGTTCCACCGGTCACGGTGATCGGCTGGGTGATGTTCAGCGCGGCTTGCCAGTTTGTTGACTTCAGTTTGTAGTACTCGTAGCTGCCGCTCAACGGATTGAATTGTTGCCGGAGCGATTCGGTAAAGTCCGGTGCAGTCACGGAAAGCGACACCGACGTCCACAGGTTGCGGCGCGCGGATTCGGCGCGGTTCCTTGCGGCAAGATAGCGCGACCTCACGTCGCTCGCGACCACGCCCTTGCTGACGGCCATCTCAATACTCTGTTGCAACGTGAGAGGATGATTCGCTTGACCGTACACCAAGACAGGAAACAGGAGAATGGTGAGAAACAGGCAGGAATATTTCATCAGACTACTCGTAGCGGAGTGATTCAATCGGGTTTTGGGAAGCGGCTTTCTTTGCCGGATAGTATCCGAACGCAACGCCAACCGCCGCGGCGACAGTGAAGGCGAGAACAACGGCAGGCAGAGAAACGACGGTTCGCCAACCCGCGTATAACGTGATGATACTCGTCAGCGCCCAGCCAATGAAGATGCCGATCACGCCACCCACCACGCTGATGAACAAGGCTTCAAACAAAAACTGGGTAAGCACATCGCCGCGCGAAGCGCCAACTGCGCGACGGATGCCAATCTCCTTCGTTCGTTCGAGCACGGACGCAAGCATAATATTCATAATGCCGATACCGCCAACCAGCAGCGAAATACCGGCAATCGCACCCATCACGACGTTAAAAATCTGCTGTGTCTTCTGGCTTTGCTGCACAAGTGCTTCAGGCACGACGACTTCGTAATCGCTGACGCCGTAATGTCGTCGCAGGAGAATTCGCTTCACCACCACGGCAATGTCTTCGATCTTCGAGTCCGACGCGAGCTTGACCGTGAGTTGGTCCAATTCCATTTTGGGGCGCGGGGTTTTACCCCTGTCGGAAATGAAAAAGCCTCCGCCGCGAAATGTGAAGTCCGACGATGCGCCGTTCTTGTAGCGCACCATCTTGTATTGTGCAGTTGTGAGCGGGATGTACACATCAATGTTCAGATTGCGGACGTCGAGGTTCTCCACTTTCTTGCTCGGCGCGAGCTGGCGCGCCATCACACCGATGACGTTGAACCACTGGTCATCAATCTTGATGGATTTCCCGACGGGCTGCTCGAATGCGAACAGCGCATCCTTCACGTCGCCGCCGATCACGCACACATTAGCCTGCTCGCGCATATGTTCGTCATCGAAAAATCGTCCGGTCGAAATGTCGTAGCCGAACCCGCGCAGAAACGCCGGCGTTGTACCGATGAGTTTGATTTCTTCACGCTCCGCCATGTACTGTGCGGCTGTTGATTTCTCCCAATGGGGAATGACGAACTCGATGTCAGGGCAAATCTGGTGAATCGCTTCGCCGTCGAGGGCAGTCAATCCGGGCGAAAAATTCGCCTTTGTTTTGTCCTCCGTTTGCGAAGTGAGTTCTCTTGTTTTGATGATGATGTTGTTGACACCCATGAGGCGTATCTGTTCGAGCGCTTCGAGGCGTGCACCCTCGCCGATGGAAAGCATTGCGATCACCGCCGCAACACCGAAGATAATACCGAGGGCGGTCAACACGGAGCGGATGCGATGGGCAAGCAGTCCCGCCAGGCCGATACGTATGCTTTCATCGAAGTTCATTTTGCTTTGTCGCCGCTGGTCTGCGAGGATGAACCACTCGAGGGTGTTTCCTTCACGGTTGGATCTCGCAACGCCACCTTGTCGCCCGGTTGCAATCCGCTGTTGACAATCACGAAGTTACTGTTCTTCGCTCCAAGTGTTACTACTTGTGGGCGGGCGCTCGCGCCGCTCGTCGTATACACAACGGTCTTTCCATCCTTCTCAAACACCGCTTCAATCGGTACGAACAGTGTGTCGCGAATCGACGACATGATGATTTCATTGCTCGTCGTCATGCCGGGCTTCAGCACAGGGTCGGTGCCTTCAATATCCACCACCACTTCAAACGTCTTCAGGTTGGATTGGTCGCGCTGCTGCCCGATGGTTGCAACCGACGCCACGGTTCCGGTAAATTCCTTCTCGGTAAACGCATCCAACTTTACTTTCACTTTCTGACCGGGCTTCACTTTGCTGACTTCCACTTCAGACACGTTGGTCATCGATTGCATCTTCGACAGGTCGGGAAGACTCACCAACGCCATGCCACCCCATGGCTGGTCGCCGACAGCAACTTTTCGTCCGGTGTTCCAATTGTTCTCGTACACAGCAAGGCCACCCAGCGTCGCCTTCACCGTAAACAATTCCTTGTCCTCCTTCGCCCGTTTCAGATCGCCGGCAATTTGCTGAATTTTCAGTGTCAGCTTTTTCTCTTCCGACTTGTCAACAAGCCGTTGCGATTCGATCTTTCGTTTGGCCTGTTCGTAGGCGATGCGGTCGCGCTCCAGACCAATCTCGGTTTCTTTCCTCTGCAGTTCTGCTTCGAATTTCATCTTCTCGATTTGCAGCTTCGCCTGCTCATACTGCAGTTCGGCATTGCGGAGACTTCCCTCCAGCTCCGATGAACGCAAGGCCTTGTCCGCACGAAACTTCTGCAGGTCCGATTCGTTGATGCTCAACTCCGCCTGTTTGTCAGAAATCATCTTGTCCACTTCGGTTG
>CAYJNF010000161.1:1424-8091 GCA_964370915.1 uncultured Chitinophagales bacterium | reverse complement strand
CTTCGTACCTGCAGGGCGGAAAAGATCCCCGTTGCGTTTGTTGCACCAACAATTGTCGAGGCCATTAATTTCATTTTGGATAACGTAGAAGGAGAACCAATCAATAATGACTGATGAGATGAAGAATGTGATGCGGGGAGGTATGTGGTGCCTCATCATGGCAACGCTATTTCTTGCATGCAGTGAAGCGATCATAGACCCGAAGACGCCAGGCTCCGGACTGACGAATCGCGATGTTGTCATCCGCGATACCGTGCTGTTCGCCGTGTCCGACACGAGCTTCCTGACACGGATTGCCACCGATCCGCTGTATGACGTAAACGGAGCGTTTGTCCTTCCACTCCAACAAAGCTCCGTCGGCAAAGCAGGCAACTATATCGCCCGTTCGCTGATGAAATTTTTTCCCCCGATACGCGATACCATCAACGTATTGTCAGCAAAGTTGACACTTAAATTCTTGTCATGGCGCGGAGACTCGGCAGGCACGTTTGCATTCGGGATCCACAAAGTGAACGTCGGATGGTCGCAAGACACTCTCAAATGGGACGCCGTGAACGGAACCGGCTTCTTCGATCCAACTCCTCTGAGCGTTTACACCAGTACGATTGGTCCTGACACGCAGACAATCACCATCAACCTCGACACCGCGCTGGTGCGCAGTTGGTATCGATCCGATATCACATCAAGTGGCATACTCCTCGCGCCCACCGCGGCGAGCAGTCTTATTCGCGGGTTTGCTGCATTCGATCACGATTCATCGACGTACGGACCCAAGTTGCAAGTCATTGCCCGCGGCATTTCGCAAGGGGCTTTGATAGACACGACAACATTCACGACCGCCATCGATTGCTACGTCGCTGACGTGAGCCCTTTCAACATGCTCACCGATCATCTCTACACACAGGCTGGCGTCGCGTATCGAAGTTCTCTCAAGTTTGACGTGTCCTCTCTTCCGCGTGGAGCGATCGTCAATACTGCCGAACTGCTTCTTGTGAGCGATCCCGCCATTACAAAAATCAGCAAGTTTACAGCAAACCCCCAACCGACCGTCCACGCCAGAACCGCAGATTCCAGCAAATATCAAGCTACTGGATCCACTGGTACGATCAGCAGCGGAACGACCTACGCATTTGACGTGCGACTGCAAATGCAGCAATGGGTCGGTGGCTATAACTACGGACTGCTGCTGCGTCAGCCAAACGTAAACGAGTTTGGCACTCTTGATTTGTTCGGCTTCTACAGCAGCGAAGCAGCTAATGCAAGCGTGCGCCCACGCATCAAAGTCAAGTACGCAGTATTTCAATAGGAGGAGTTTGTGAGAACGGTTCTATCACTCATGATGAGTTTTCTGGTTGCGTCTGCGCTGGCTGGCAACGGTGGATCGGCGTACACCTCTTTTGGCATTGGCGACTTGCGTTACTTCCCGAGCACGCGAAGCGCCGGTATGGGCTACACGGGTATTGGATTGCCTTCCAGCGTGCACATCAACACACTGGTGCCTGCATCATGGACGCGGCTCAACAAAGTGCGTGTCGAAGCAAATGGACTCTACGAAGGAATCAACACCTCAGAGTCAGACAAATCTCTCTACCAGGCGCGGGGGTTGTTTAACGGCGTCACCATTGCAATTCCCATATCGCCGGCAAATGGCATCGTGTTCGTCGGAGGCTTTGCACCCTACAGTTTCTCGGCGTACAATACTTCATTCGAGAACGTGCAGAATAGCGTGGACTATCGCATCAATGAAATCGGCAGCGGCGGTCTCACGCGGGCACACATTGGACTTTCGTACGGGCTTGCCGAGGATCTCTCGATTGGTACATCGCTCAATTACCTCTTCGGCACGATGAAAATCCAGCGGGGATTCATCCCGGGATCATCAGGTGGTTCCGGCGGAACCCTGTTCATCGATGAAGTGGATCGCGGAGTCAATCTTACAGTGAGCGGGATGTACAACGGCTTTGGCAGTATGACCGAATCGCTTCGCCCCCTCTCACTCGGGTTTCTGCTCACGACGCAAGCCAACGTATCGATGGATCTCAACAACAGATTGGAATTTGATACGTTCAGCGATACCGTGTCCGAACAAGCAAAGCGGTTCACCATCCCTCTTGCCTTCGGCGTTGGCGCAGCGTATCAGATCAGTGATAGATGGATCGTTGCCGCAGATTACTACTCTCAGGCATGGGGCGATGCCAAATACGACGGCCAGCCATTCACGGATATTCGGAATAGCCACCGGTTCGGTTTTGGAGCAGAGAAGCTGCCAATTCGCGAAGCAACACGGTGGCTTGACAAGGTCGCGTATCGACTTGGATTCTCGTACAATGCAACGTACTACAAGATCTTCGGTGAGCCAATCAACGAGTGGTCTGTGACCGGAGGATTCACCTTCCCACTGGTTGGTGAGAACCGGTTGAATGTCGGCATCGAGTATGCCGAGCGCGGCATCAAGAAGAATTTTCTCGTGAAAGACAACATCCTCCGGGTATCGCTGTCACTCACGATTGTCGAACCGTGGTTCGTCAGGATTGAAGAAGAATAGAGACATCGCTGTTCCCGAACTGCCATCTGATGGAATGGTGATCACACCAAATCAAGGAATACCATGAACAGTCTTCAGCAGCACGATCCCGAAGTTTACTCTGCCGTCAAGAATGAGATCCATCGCCAGAATACGAAACTTGAGCTGATCGCCTCCGAAAACTTTGTCAGCCGGGCCGTGCTTGAGGCAGTAGGGACGCCGCTGACAAACAAGTATGCTGAAGGGTATCCGGGCAAACGGTATTATGGTGGATGTGAATTTGTTGATGTCGTGGAGGATCTTGCGCGCAATCGTGTGAAGCAACTCTTCGGCGCGGAGTATGCGAATGTGCAACCCCACTCCGGATCACAAGCCAACATGGCGGTATATTTCACGTTCGTGAAGGCAGGCGACAAGCTTATGGGAATGAATCTTTCTCATGGCGGCCATCTCACACACGGCTCGCCGGTGAATTTCTCGGGACAGATGTACAACTTTGTCGCGTACGGCGTGAACAAAGCCACCGGCTGCATCGACTACAATGAAGTGGAAGATGTTGCGAAAAAAGAACGCCCAAAGATGATCACGGTCGGTGCAAGCGCATACTCACGCAACATCGACTACAAGGTGTTCCGAGAAATCGCAGACAAGGTCGGCGCCTTCCTGTTCGCGGATATCGCACACCCGGCAGGACTTATTGCCGCGGACTTGCTGAACGACCCGGTCCCCTACTGCCACGTGGTCACCTCCACCACACACAAGACACTTCGCGGACCACGTGGCGGGTTGATTCTCCTCGGTAAGGATTTTGACAATCCGTTTGGGCTTGTCGCGCCAAAATCGGGTCGAACGAAGAGGATGGGTGAATTGCTTGATTCGATGGTCATCCCCGGAATTCAAGGTGGCCCGCTTATGCATGTCATCGCAGGCAAAGCAGTGGCGTTCAAAGAAGCGCTGCAGCCGGAATTCAAAGTATATGCGCAGCAAATCATCAGGAATGCACAGGCGCTCGCGGCGAGACTCTTGAAACTCGGCTTCAATATCATTTCAAGTGGAACAGACAATCACCTGATGCTGGTCGATTTACGAACCAAGGACGTTACCGGCAAAGATGCACAGGAGGCGTTGGACGAAGCTGGCATCACGGTGAACAAGAATGCCGTACCCTTCGACGACAAGAGTCCGTTGATCACCAGCGGCGTCCGCATTGGGACTCCCGCCCTTACCACACGCGGCATGAAGGAATCAGAAATGGAATGCATCGGCGACTTGATCAATGAGGTGATCATCAACATTGGCAAGCACGATGTGTACAAATCCGTTGCGAAGAAAGTAGAAGAGTTGTGCGTGAGATTTCCACTGTATCCTGAGCTTCAACAGAAGTAAGTTGCCATCACTGTCGGAGCGATATCCGTTGCTTTGCGTTTCGTCGGACCCTCTGCTGCATTCTGACAAACGTGGTTGATTGTTCTTCCTCTCGGAGTCTGCCGAAAGAGCAATACACGAATGATTTGGCTGTGGAGGAATTTGATGAAAACTGCATACGTACTACTGGCTCTGGCCACATCCGTGGCAAATGTACCGGTTCATGCCGATGAGTATGTTTCAACCGGATTGAATGCGTACGATGTTCCTGTTAATGCGCGAAGTATTGCCATGGGAGAATCGTTTGTCGCGCTCACCGCAAATCCCGACGCGCTGATGTTCAATCCGGCCGGGCTTGCAGGCTTTCGCGGAACAGAGGTGTCGTTTGCTCTCCGGCGGTTCGACTGGTCGCACGCGATAGATTTCAGATACTTTCAGGCCGGAGGAACAGTGCAGACTCCGTTCGTGAATATTGGTTTCCTTTACAACCGGTTTACTTCGGGAGAACTTAGGGGGTCGACCCCGCAATTTCCGGAAGGAACGGGAATAGCAAAAGCATACAATTACGCACTGGCAATCGGACTCGGCAAGAGATTTGGGGACAACTGGGATATCGGGGTTGCATTCAAAACATATGATACCGGGCTGACAAAAGTGAGTGGCGACGTCCAAGAAACCGAGACCTCGCGTCCGTTCCTTTTCGATCTTGGATTCATCTACAGCAATCGCATACCTACGGAAGCCGAGTCGTTTTCGCATGCGTTCTCCGTCGGCGCAGCGATGCAAAACATAGGTGGAAAACTGAAATCTTCAACGCTGTCTTCCTATGAGACAGACAACGAAATGAGCATGGCTCAGTATCTTCGATTCGGCGTTACCTACAGCGCAACCGTTCAGGGCAACGAGAGTGAGTCACTGGATCCCATCTCAATACTCGTGAGCGGAGAGTATCGCACGTTTACTAATGGTGCGGAATCTCAGTCGAGCCAAAAGGATTTTTGGGGATTTGGTGTGGAGATAAGAGCATTCGAGATTTTTGCGGTGCGGGTGTCGGGCTACATCAATCCCTATGGATCAGTCTACGGAATGAAAGGAACGCCCGCTCTGCGCTATGGTCTCGGCCTCTCGCTGCCTCTTCACAAGATGAGCACAACGCTGCCGATTCTTGTGCAGGTTGATTACGCAGGGATTCCGCCTCAAATCAGCAACGGCTACATCGGCAGCCAGCAACCGGTAACAATGAGAGCTTTCTCCATATCGGTACGGTATGTGAACGAACTTTTCTAAGATCAGATCGTGACTACGAACGAAACGGAAATCGCTTCGGCTGAGAGCGGATCAAGCGCTCCCGAAGAAAAAGAAATGACATTTCTCGATCATCTGGAGGAGCTGCGCTGGCGCGTCGTGAAGGTCCTGATTGGCGTTGTTGTCTCGACAATCCTCTGCTGGATCTTCATTGATTGGATCATCGACCAGGCACTGCTTCTGCCGGTGAAGAACCTGAATGCAAACCTGCAGCCGGGTCAGCAACCGATTCACTTGCAGAACCTGAAACCCTTCGGGCAGTTGTTTCTGTACATGCAGGTCGCGCTGGCCGGCGGAATCATCCTCAGCTTGCCGAATCTGCTGTACCAACTCTGGGCATTCATCGCTCCGGGGCTGATGCCCAAAGAACGCCGTCACATCAAATCGATCGTGTTCTTTTCGACGTTTTGTTTTCTCGCAGGCATTGCGTTCGCGTATTTTATCATGCTGCCGTCGGCGCTCTCGTTCTTTGCCGGCTTCGGCTCGACGGATATCGCGAACAATATCGCCGTGAGCGAGTACATGAATTTCATTATCAGCGTGATGCTTGCCGCTGGAGTTGTCTTTGAACTGCCCATGGTCTCCTGGTTTCTTTCCCAACTGGGCATACTCACGCCGGCCTTCATGCGTCACTATCGAAGGCATGCAATTGTCGTCATCTTTGTTCTCGCGGCACTGCTGACACCGGGCACAGACCCCGTGAGTCAGGTGCTGCTGGCCATTCCGCTGCTTGCACTCTACGAACTCAGCATCGGCATCTCCGCCTTTGCGTGGCGTGGCAAACGCAAGCGTGCGGCGCAGGAATCAACCTGACATCGAATGTTTCCAACAACCACAATTCGTCGAGCATTGTTTGAGTCTTAAAGAGATTGCCGCGCCGATCGAGGATCATCTTCAGCGTTTTGATGATGTGTTCGCCAAATCCATTCGTTCGCAGATTGGTTTGGTTGATCTCGTGATGAAGTACATCATCAAAACCAAAGGAAAGAGAGTCCGGCCTATACTCGTTCTCCTCAGTGCCGAGTTGTGCGGAGGAGTGAACGAGAAAAGCTACCGCGGCGCAACGCTCGTGGAAATTCTGCACACGGCAACTCTTGTGCATGATGATGTGGTTGATGATGCGGACACACGCCGCGGGTTCGCATCCATCAACGCAAATTGGAAAAACAAAATCGCGGTTCTCATCGGCGACTACCTTCTCTCGAAGGGTCTGCTGCTTTCCCTTGAGAACGACGACTTTCAGTTTCTCAAGGTCACGTCGGGCGCCGTGCGACGCATGAGCGAAGGAGAGATTCATCAGATTCAGAAAAGCCGACAACTCGATATGGACGAAGCGACATATCTGAGAATCATCGGCGATAAGACGGCATCCCTCCTTTCCACCTGCACGGAAATCGGCGCAGTGAGTTCGACAGATGATGCGGGAAAAAGAAAACTGCTGCGGGAATACGGGGAATTTGTGGGCCTCGCGTT
>CAYJNF010000161.1:0-1324 GCA_964370915.1 uncultured Chitinophagales bacterium | reverse complement strand
AAGGATTCCCTCGCATCATTCCCCGATTCAACGAGCAGGGCATCGCTTCTTGCGTTCGCGGATTTTGTGGTCGAACGCGACAAGTAGTACACTGTCCCCGGCCATCCGGTCAGCAATCACCCCTGTTCTTTCCGATTTATTACCGGTCACTGATCACCGCATTTCTTGCGACAGGTCACCGCATCACGCCTCCACATCAACGATCTTGATGCTGCACAATCACAAGATGTGAATGGAGTATCCTGTCGAAGTACTTCACCATGTTCCGCTCAAAACGAACTACCTCAGAGTAATGGCCGATCACATTCAGATTCTCGATCCTTGCACGTCCGAAGAATGGCTCCGCTTCGTCAGTACTCATCCTCGTGCCGGCATCTTTCATCATCCCGCGTGGATTAGGCTCCTGCGCGACACGTACGGCTACCCGATGTTCGCCGTGTGTGTGATGCGAGGAGAGCGGATTCGCGCCGGAGTTCCGTTTGCAGATGTCCACAGCCCGCTCACCGGATATCGATGGGTGTCGCTTCCTTTTTCCGACAACTGCCCGCCTCTGCTGCCTGAAGGAGATCCGGAAGCAGGCGCCATGTTGTTCACATTCTTGAAAACCCAACTCACCTGCACGACGCCAAGAATCGAAATTCATTGGAACGTGGAATCGGAGTGCACCGCATTCCATGAACAGAACTTCGTCCAACACACCCTCGACCTCCAGAGCAAACCCGAAGCGTTGTTTGCGTCTTTTGACAAGCGAACCACACAACGGTCAATTCGTATTGCCGAGAAGAGCTGCCTTGCCGTTCGGGAATGTTCGTCAAAGGAGGAGTTTGAAGCCTTCTACACTCTTCAGGTCAAAACACGCAAGCGACTCGGTGTCCCCGTTCAGCCGCAAACGCTCTTTAACGGAATATGGGAACATCTCATCAGGCCGGGATTCGGATTTGCACTTCTCGCGTCAACACATGGAATTCCGATTGCCGGAGGCGTGTTCCTCTCCTTCAACAAGACGCTGTTCTGCAAATACAGTGCCTCCGATGTTGCATACAAAGCTCTGCATCCTTCACATGCGTTCATCTGGGCAGGCATACGGAAGGGAATAGAACGCGGCTGCACAGGGCTTGATTTTGGCAGGTCGGATATTTCAAATCTCGGCTTGCGGAGATTCAAGAAAAGTTGGGGCGCCGTTGAACACGACCTGCCCTATACGATCATCGCAAACCACCGGCCAACACACCGGCCCTCGGCACTCACGGGCATTCTTGGCCGACTCATTCGTCACTCACCCGAGTTCGTCTGTAAACTCACGGGCGAGATGTTATACAAACAC
>CAYJNF010000160.1:3685-8096 GCA_964370915.1 uncultured Chitinophagales bacterium | reverse complement strand
CTTACAAGACTGATCCACTTAAGTCGGATACAGATGAGGATGGTCTCACGGATCCCAATGAGCTGTTTGGGTACAAAACGGATCCGCTGAACGATGACACCGATCGCGGTGGCATATCCGATGGGGCGGAAGTCAAACGTGGAACGAACCCTCTTGTTGCGGCCGACGATATCCCCAAAGTGATCAAGCCAGCAGCGCTTCTGCCGGACATTGGAGAAGGACTCCTGGTCGGTTCAATAAAATTCGGAGCAAACAGTTCCACTATTACCAATGAGTCGGAAGATACTCTTCTGAAGATCCTTGATCTGATGACGAAGTACACTGACCTTGGCATTGAAGTCCGCGGCTATACCGACGATAGAGGTTCCCGTGCAAGAAATGTTCGTCTCTCCTACGAGCGGGCATTTGCCGTCAAGCGTTGGCTCGAGTCGCGAGGAATTCCTGTCGAGCGCATCAGCGCAAAAGGATTTGGACCTGAAAATCCTATTGCTCCCAACATCGATGAGGAAGGACGCGAGAAGAATCGTCGCATCGAGATCATAAGGTCGAAATGATGTGAAAACATATTCGTGGACGAAGTGCCCGGTGCCGGGACACTTCATTGTTGTGACATCGCTGCTTTTCATGCTGGCACAATCTGGCAATGCTCAACATACCGTCGGCAGATGGGCAGTGTCAATTCACGCGGATTGGAACGCCTGGTTCAATGACTACAACCGGCGCATCGTCGGGTTGGGGGGCGATCTGCAGGCGCGCTATGGCCTCACGCGGGCGTTCTCGCTCGGCGCGGAATTCGGCTACTCGAAATTCAAGAGCGGCCAAACTCCCGTGCGACCCGATATCCCCAACGACTACATTCGACTCAACGCAACACCACTCGCACTTCTCGGCTGGTACCACCTGTTGCCCGGCAAAGGGCTCTCTCCGTATTTTTTTGCAGGGATTGGCGTGATGCGCTACACTCGCTCATCGGGACTGGGCGCCTATCTCCCCGATGCGAAGAGTCGAACCACGTTTCGCATTCCAGTGGGTTTCGGACTTGAGAATTTCGTCCAACGGCGTCTTTCCTTTGACTGCAATCTCTCGTACTCCTTCTTTGACGATCACACGGATATGTTTCGGCAGGGCGGCATTGATGGGGCGATGGAGGTGAAGTTCGGTATTAACCTGTACCTCGGATCAAGTGATGATGACGACGACGATCGCGACGGCCTCAGAAACGTCGAGGAGAGTCGACTCGGCACAAATCCAACCAATCCCGATACTGATGAAGACGGTTTAAGTGACGGGCATGAGGTCAGGAAATTCAAAACCGATCCGCTGAACGCTGACTCGGATGGCGATCGCATCAAGGACGGAGAGGAGATTTTCAAATACTTCACCAATCCCCTGAAGGCCGATACGGACGGCGATGGTATTGACGACGCTGATGAAATTTTCGGGAACACCGACCCGCTCACACCGCTTACGACCCAAAAGAAGTAGCTGCTGTTACAACTGCAGCAGTTGATGTTTGAACGCTGCAATATCCAGCTCACCGCTGATCCATTTCACCAGATCCATGCCATGCTTGTTCATGAAGTAAAGAATGCTCAGCTCACGCTCCTGCAAGCTGCCGTTCGGCAAGAGGCCGTTGGCAGCTTTCTCGATCTGTCGGACAGCCGTCTCGTTCCGCCGCTTCTGCGCAGCCACCGACTTTTCTTTCAGAACGGTGATGTTCCCATCAATTTTAGATTGAACATTTTCGAGCGCCGCGATTAACGTTGGGTCGATCTCTTTCAGTCCAAACTTCATCTCGTTCAGTGCCGAGCGAATCGAGCCTGTTGCATTGCCGAAGATCTCTTCCAACTTGATGGAGGAAATCTGCTCGACCACTTTTGCCGAAACAGCATCTGCATCCTCGATGAACTCCAGGAGATCAAGCCCGTATTTTTCCATTGCGCGCAACAGGCGTTCCTCGACAAACGTTGCACTGGCTCTTGGGTACACAATCGGCTGAATCATACCAAAATACTCATACACAGGCTTCAACTGGGCATGGTACGCCACTTCCGACGGGCCGGCAACATAGGCAAGCGTGGGGAGCAGCGTGTCTTGAATAATCGGGCGGAGAACAACGTTGGCACTGAGAAGCTCCGGAGTCTCGGTTGCGATCCTGAGCATTTCGTCCGGCTGAATGAAGTGTCTTGTCCCCTTGAGGCTGAAATCCTTTTCACTGTCCCGCGGCTGAATGAGGTAACGACCGCCTTTGTGAAACATGAACAGGTTCAGAGACTTCGGTTTGATTTGTGCGTGATACTGCTCCTCCAACTCAGCACTCTGCGCAATGACAATTTGTGTGGTTTTGGGAAACTCAGAGAGTTCCTTCACAAAGATGGGCGAGAGCATGCGCTTGATTTCGGGGTGATTTGGCGAGAGAAATACAAGCCCGTAGTCACCAAACAGGAGGTTCATCCAACTGACAAACGCCTGATTGAATGTTCTCCCCGTAGCATAACATTCCTTGATTGCTTTCAGTACGGTTTCTGTGAAATCCGATTTTTGCAGCGAAGCTTCCAGTTGCGCAAATGTCTGGTCAAGTGATCCATCGAACTGAAGCTCACCGATCGGACCCAGGTTCCGCTCAGGCATTTCCCCGCCGTGGAGGTATTCAATCTTTACGGGTTTGCTCTCACCATCGAGCATCGACACGTTGTTCATTTCTGCAAAGTCATGATCTTCCCCCTCAACCCAAAAGACAGGCACGAAATCGTATGAAGGGAATTTTGTCTTCAGCTTTTCAGCAAACTTGATTGCTGTGATGGTCTTGAACACTGTGTACAGTGGACCGCCAAAAAGGCCGACTTGCTGTCCGGTGACAACCGCGAACGATGTTGGTTTCTGCAACAGGGCGATGTTCTCGAATGTCTTGGAGGGGCTGCCGAATGCAGTGTTCTGTTGTTGCAGGATCCGGGTCAGCGAGGCCCGGTCATACGCTTTCTTTTCGAGAAGACGTATAATGGTCTCATACGATCCGTTTTCGCGAAAATTGTGCGGAAAGTATCGCTGGACTTCCTTGTAGTCATACATGTAATCGAAGAACAGCTGTGAGTAGCCTCCTGATGAAGGAGGGAACTGTCGGTAATCAATCCAATCCATGAAGTGTCTGTAGGTTGACGTGGTGTGAATGACAATGCGTGTTGGCTTCGCCAAAACATTCTCGCGAGAGAATATAACTGTATGTTGACTTTATTTCAATCGATGCCTATATTTTGCTTGAGTTCTGGCTGAGGCATTTCGATTGCCGTTCACGTGTTGCTCGACTAATTGTAAACAACTGGTCTTTCACATTCCATGCTGAGAGTTTTTCTTCTTCAGTTCTCTTTTTTGCCTCTGCACACCGCAGTTGCTGTCTCACACTCCATCAGAAATCAATTTACTTTTCAACATTATCACGCGAAGCACATCCATCATTCCTTCGTAAAGGAAGATCCATGTCTGATGAGAACAATGTAACGGCTGACCCGGGAGAAAACGAAGAACAGCCGCCAGTACCGAAGAAGACTCTACCACCACTCACCTCCGCGCGTCCCGCGGGAGGTGCTGCAAAATCGCTTCCACCACTTGCATCGGGACGCCCGGCAGGTCAGGCTGCGCCGCGACCGGCAGTCGCACAAGCATCACCAGCATCGGCACAAAAACCTGCAGCACCAATTTCATCGTCAACCGTAAACTCGCAAGCACCAGCGTCGACCTCACCAACATCCTTGCCCGCTGCACCTACGGCAGCACGCCCGATACCAGCGACAGCGCCGGCAAAAACTGAAGTCAGGAAACCAAGACAGGACAAACCGCCGGAAGATGACAACGGAATTTGGCGAATGAACCGGAAGAATTTTTTGAATGTTGCAGGATGGTTTGGCTTTGCAGGTTTTCTTGTGACGGCGACACTCGGAGCAATTCGGTTGATGGTTCCCCGTGTACTCTATGAAGCTCCGTCGGCGTTCAAGGCCGGCTACCCCGAGGATTTTGTTGTCGGCGAAGTGAATGAAAAGTACAAGGATGAATACCGTGTGTGGATCGTCCGTTCGGAGGAAGGCTTTTACGCGTTATCAGCGATATGCACCCACCTGGGATGCACGCCGCGCTGGCTCGGATCGGAAAGCAAATTCAAGTGTCCGTGTCATGGAAGCGGGTATCACAAGGACGGGGTCAACTTCGAGGGTCCCACGCCGCGTCCTCTTGAACGCTTGAAGATTACTCTTGGCGATGATGGCCAGATACTTGTCGATCGCAACATAAAGTTCCTGTACGAAAAGCAGGAGTGGTCGAAACCTGACGCATTTTTGAAGTACAGCTAAAAGTCATTGTTGAGCAGGCCTCATGCTTCTCTCAGAATTGAAAAGACAAACATATGCTTGGCATTCTCGAT
>CAYJNF010000160.1:0-3585 GCA_964370915.1 uncultured Chitinophagales bacterium | reverse complement strand
GGCCTCATGCTTCTCTCAGAATTGAAAAGACAAACATATGCTTGGCATTCTCGATCAACTGAAAGCAAAGTGGGAAAAGACGGAAGTCTACAAATCCATTTTCCGTCATTCCTACCAGGACACGCAACGTAACCGGGCGCTGCAGATCGTCGACAATGTGTTTCTGCATCTTCATCCCGTCCGCATCAGTCGTCATGCAACGAACATCGGCTTTACGTGGGGAATGGGTGGCATCACGTTTCTGCTCTTCATCGTCCTCACCATCACCGGAGTGATTCTCATGTTCTATTATCGTCCGGCTGCCGAGTACGCGTACGACGATATGAAGTACCTCATGAACGACGTTGCGTTCGGGCCTCTGATGCGAAACATGCACCGCTGGGCAGCCCATGCCATGGTGATTACTGTAATGCTGCATATGTTTCGCGTGTTCCTTACCGGTTCATACAAACCACCGCGGCAATTCAACTGGGTGATTGGCGTTATTCTGCTCACGCTCACGCTCTTCTTGAGCTTCACCGGCTACCTGTTGCCGTGGGATCAGCTGGCAATCTGGGCGGTGACGGTCGGAACGAACATGGCGCGGGCAACGCCGTTGCTTGGACACGAGGGGCCGTTCGGTCCCGAGCTCGGCATGCGCATCGATAACGATGTGCGCTTCGTGTTGCTGGGCGGAACACAAGTCGGCCCGCCGACATTGTTACGCTTTTACGTTTTGCATTGCATCTTCCTTCCGTTGGTCGGCGCCATTCTGATGATTGTCCATTTCTGGATAATCAGAAAAGACGGCGGCATCTCCGGTCCGGAAGTTGATTCGAAGAAATTGTAGTCTTACACGTTCCTTTATTTTGGATTGAAGGCATATGGAACATCTCCTGAAAATCATCACGAAGCCCGACAACGTGCCGATCGTCCTCATGTTGTTGCTGACGATCTTGTACACGTGGCTTGCGATGAGCAAGGCAAGAAAGAATGACAAGCAGAGTGCCCCAGATGAATCGAAGCAGGCAGACAAAGTGCAGGTGTGGCCCTATCTTGTGAAAGTGGAATTCCTCGCTGCGCTGTTCGTGATGGTTGTGCTGACCTTCTGGTCGTTTCTTCTTGACGCTCCGCTTGAGGAGCCGGCCAATCCCGCGCTCACGCCAAATCCGTCGAAGGCCCCATGGTACTTTCTCGGACTTCAGGAGATCCTGGTCTACTTCGATCCCTGGATCGCCGGCGTCGTGATTCCGACATTTATCATCCTGGGTCTCTGTGCAATTCCGTACATCGACATCAACACAAAAGGGAACGGGTATTACACATTCAAGGAACGATCGTTCGCAATTCTCACGTTCTGTTTTGGCTTCCTTCTGCTCTGGGTATCATTGATTGTGCTCGGCACGTTCTTTCGCGGTCCGGGGTGGAACCTCTTCCTGCCATGGGAGTATTGGGATACGCACCGCGTCGTCGCACTCACGAACATCGACTTCACGGAGCTGTTCGGCATTCCGACCCGTCTCGTTGATGACTCGTTGAACCCGAGAGCGATGATCTTTGGGACGACCGTGATAGCGTTGTGGTACGTAGTCCCGATTGTGTTTTACTGGCTGAAACGAAATTCTGATTTCATGAAGAAGATGGGATTGCTTCGCTACAGCGTTACCGCATTTCTGTTCATGACAATGATGGCTGTGCCGGTGAAAATCATTTTACGACTGACACTCAATGTGAAGTATATTCTGGTCACGCCGTTTTTCAATGTGTAGGCGCGGCACCGATTGGTAAGGAGGCTTTTCTTGTTCAAGAATCGTGCACATACTCCGATAGAGCAGCGCAACTACAGTACCTACTATCTGGTGCTGTCGAGTCTTCTGTTCCTGGGGACGATGTGGGCCGTTGTCGATGAGATCGCCACAAGACGCCCCTGGAAACATTTTCAGAAAAACTACTATGCTATGATGGATACGCTTCTTCAACAGCGTGTCGATCAGGCGGTGATGGAGATCGATTCCTCGACGTTGCAGGAGGCGCACGCTGCTCTCAGCGCGGCACAAGATTCGATGCAGGGCGAGACCTATCGCAGCACCATGAAGCAGTTTGAGCAGACCGCGGAGCGGTTGATCGACGAAACGCGTGAGTATCAGTTTGCGAAGAGCCGCGGCGACGAAGCATACTACTTCTATAAAAAGGCGTTACACGAAGGGAAAGAGAATCTTGGTCAAGAGAAGAAACTGCATGACGAAGAAGCGGTGATGGCGCAGCATCAGAATGTCATGAATATGTTGCAGGCGCGTAAGGACTCACTGTTAGGCATACTGAACACATACCGGCAGGGTGTGAGGACAGCGCAGAACAAAATCGAAGACATACTGAAGAACGTTGAGAAGTGGCAGACGAAAAAGGATCGCATTGACGACGCGCCGATTCAAATCCGTCAGGTGATGATGCTTGACTACGACAGAAATCCGTTCAACGATCCCAAGGCGCGAATCGACCGCTGCCAGACATGCCATCTCGGTTGGAAGGAAGAGGTAACGGAAGATGTGCTGCAGCCATTCAGGAAACATCCTGTGCCGGAGCTGCTTGCAATTCATAATCCCGAAAAATATGGATGCACGCCGTGTCACCGCGGTCAGGGTGCCGCGCTCACGGCCGGGAGTGCTCATGGCGAAACCGATCATTACTGGGAGAATCCACTGCTGAAGGGCAAGGAAGTGTGGGCAGCATGCAACGAGTGTCATGAAAATGAAAGCGTGCTGGCTTATGCACCGGTGTTTTCCCAGGCGAAACGGCTGATGATTGAATCGGGCTGTCATGGGTGTCATGAGATTAAAGGATATGCCGATCTCCCCAAAGTGGGACCACAACTCGCGAACATTGCGTGCAAGACATCTCCCACGTGGGTGTACGAGTGGGTGAAGAATCCCAAAAACTACAACCCGCACACGCGCATGCCGAACTTCAAATTCTCTGAAGACGAAGCTGAGGCAGTGACAGCGTATCTGGTGGACGCATCGAGGAAGTTGCCATTTGAGTTTGCAAGCAACTCCTACGCAGGCGGAAACGTTCAAGAAGGCAAGAAGCTTTTTGAATCAGTCGGCTGCCAGGCGTGCCATGTTGTTGGCGATATGAAGAAGGTGCGCGAGACGCGCGGCACGAGCTATGACATAGCTCCCGAGCTTTCTCGAGTTGGCAGCAAAGTGAATCCCGCGTGGATCTATGATTGGATTCGCAACCCGCGGCATTACAATCCGATGACGAAAATGCCCAACCTGAGGCTGACCGACAACGAAGCAAAAAACCTGGTCGCGTATCTTGGTACGTTGAAAGATGATCGGCAGCTTCCGTCAAAGAATCTGACCCTTTCGTCTCAAACAATCATCAAAAAGGGAGAGAAGCTCATTCGCGAGTATGGCTGCTCGGGCTGTCACGTTATTCCCGGCATGGAAAAAGAAGGAAGAGTATCCGTGTCGCTATCCAATTTCGGACGGAAGAAGGTTGAAGAAATGGATTTTGGAGACACTCAGACACAGCACACGTGGCACGACTGGGTGAATAACAAGCTGAAGAATTCACGCGCCTTCGCCACCGATAGGATTGTTC
>CAYJNF010000159.1:0-8151 GCA_964370915.1 uncultured Chitinophagales bacterium | reverse complement strand
CGACTACACATTCACCGATTCCACCGCTTCGGTTGGCAAATTGCACTACCGACTGAAACAGATCGATCTCGACGGCACACAGCACTTCACACAATCGGTGTCCGTCACTGTCGTTTCATCTGTGACGGAAAATCCGTCGCATGAATTCCGTCTCTACCAAAACCACCCCAACCCCTTCAATCCAACCACAACCATAGCGTACGTCCTCGGTCAAGAGCTTGCCCCGATATCGTCGGGGTCGTCCGTCACTCTCAGAGTCTTCGACCTTCTTGGCGGCGAGGTCGCGACGCTCGTTAATGAGGCTCAGCAGCCCGGCAAACACACAGTCACTTTCGACGCCAAGGCGCTTTCGTCAGGGGTATACTTCTACAGACTGACTGCGGGTGGGCTCACTGAAACAAAGAGGCTCGTGCTGTTAAAATAGTGCAGGGGTCAAAGACAGGGTACGTGATTAGTTCCATGCACGGTCAATTGTGATGGACGACAGATTAGAACCGAGTACCCAAGCATATTAGTTCAGTTAATACTTCAGCTCAATCTACAATATCCGTTCTTACCGTTACATCTTCTGCTCTGACTTCTTTCTTCTACATAAGATCGAACTCTTGATCGCACTGCACCAGTGCCCATTGTTTTGCCTCTAAACCTGTCATCCCTAGACCTTGGCTGCTGATTGCAAAATCTCGGAGTTTATGAAATCGATTGATGTACTCCCTCAGATCTATTTTTTCATATCGCTCATCGTTACCCAAAGCCCATCCCGTTGCTTCAAGCTTTGTCATATCCAGTCCCGATGAGCTGATCGCGAATTCGACGAGCAGTTGGAATCGAGACACGAAATTCCTGAAATCTGTACTGGAAAATCGTTCCAAATTGTCCATAGCCCATAGTTTGGCTTCTATCCTTGTCATGTCTAAGCCAGAGGGAGACCAGGCAAACTGATTCATTTCTTCAAACTTGGTTATGTCAAATGTCTCCGAAATGCGTGAGTCGGAGTTATCTTGTGCTGGAGACACGTTATGGAACACGACACTCTGCTCGCCTGAGATCTCGGTCCAATCAGGCAGGCTGATGTCCTCCGCATTCGCGATACCTAGCTGCGCGATGCAGGACGACTCAGTTGAGCAACAGCGACAGGCAATCAAAAAGTGGGCTGCGGAAAACAACTTTAGCATCTTGCGTTGGTTTGAAGATGAGGGAAAAAGTGGGGTGTCCTTTGACAAACGTCCTGGATTTCAGAAGCTGCTTCACCAAGTGATGAATCATCCACAGTTCAAATATATCATTGTGTACGATGAGTCACGCTGGGGACGACCGAACAATCCACGCGAAAACACCTATTGGAAATTCCATGTCGAGCGATTTGGCGTTAGAGTTCGAATCATCAACAGCGGGTCCAGGAATGAGAACGACATCGGCAGTTTCGTGACAGAGGTTGTCGAAAGTGCAGAAGCATCTGAGTACTCCAAGAAACTTTCCAGAACAACACTCAGAGGGTCGTCTGCAAATGCCCTACGGGGTTTCTCATCGGGTGGTACAGCTCCGTATGGATATGTACGGGTTGCTGTCGACAAGACCACGGGGGAAAAGCTTCGTGTACTTAGGCAGGGGGAGTGGATGAGAAGCAACATGGAAAAGGTTACCTGGGGTCTTGGGGACGCCCTTGAAGTGGAAAATGTCAAGAAGATATTCCTACTGAAGGCATCTGGCTATGGTTACGTGACAATTGCCGACCAATTAAATTGTGAAGGTATCCCATGCCCGCAACGCGGTCGCTGGAGAAACAAGGATCAAAAGTGGTGTCAGGGGACCATTCGTGCAATCATTGTTAATAAAGCCTATTGCGGCAAACGAGTGTACAATAAGCATCCGCAGAGCCACCTCAAACTAGCTGAGGGCAAGAAACTATGGATCAATCAGGAAAGCCAATGGGTCATTGCAGACAATGCACATCCCGCGATCATATCGGAGGAGCTTTTCAACAAGGCAAACTCTTCCAACCGTCGACGATTTGCGAGTGGCAGCGCTCAGATAGTAAAGAGCGAGTATCTGCTGTCAGGACTAATGAAATGCAGTCATTGCGGATTCAATTTCTCCGGCCAGCGATATCTAAAGGAGAGAGTACACTATTACCAGGATAGCGGCTACATTAACAAAGGTCGATCAGTTTGTAGCTCGTACTTGATTCGGAAGGAAAAAATTGAAGACTTCGTAGTAAGAAACATCAAAGAAAATCTCTTTGACGCAAGATCTGAGAACAGACTTCGGGAAATCATTGAGGAACGGCTCAAAAGAAGGTTGGCAGATCAGGAGCCGGCACTAACCCAACTAGAGAAGGCGATTGATGATACCGAATGTCAGATTCGCAATCTTGTCGACGCGATCGCCAAAGGCATCAACGCTGATACTGTCATTCCGCGACTTCAGCAACTTGAGGCCCAGAAAGCACACCTACGGACTCGCCGGCAAGAGTTAGGCTCATTTGAGTCGAAGCGCAAGGGGGTGAAGGACCTCGTATCATCGATGCTCGCCGAGATTCGCGGCTTTAAGTACCTATTTGACCAAGCCACAACATTTGAGAAGAAGAACTGGATTCGCCGATTCGTCAGACAAATCACCGTTGACAGAACGAAAAACCAAATAATCTGCCAGATAATGAAAATTCCGATGGTGAGCCACACAATAGTGACATCTTTGCTACCATCGGAATCTTCTATCATTGGAGTAGCGGGGACAGGAACTTTGCTGCACCTACAACTCTTGTAAGGAGATTCAGGGAGCAGATATCAGAGCAACGAAGGCTCGACTCGGAGATTGTGGTAGATCGCGAAAAAGGCAAGGTAACCACCCATGTCACGCGGAGTCTCGCGGACCCCCCAGACTAGAGGGAAGATTCCAAGAATGATAGAATTGGAACAGCTTTCCTTGGCCCTCACCTCGCCAGCAGCAGCTTCTTCACTCCATGTATCTTTGCATTGCCGCTCAAATCCATGGCAACGAAGCGTGCGAAGTAGACGCCGCTCGCAACGCCAGTCGCATTCCATTCAACCGAATACTGACCTGCCTCTTTCATTCCGTCAACCAACTCAGCAACTTCCCTGCCCAGCACGTCGAGGATGATCAGAGAAACTTGAGACTGGCTCGGTAAACCAAATCGAATCGTCGTAGTCGGGTTGAAGGGATTCGGGTAGTTCTGCTCGAGCACAAACGATTCCGGCAGCTCGCTGCCCTCAGGAGCAGGAGTGATCCCACCGTTCACGATGGCAATCGCGTTCTTTGTGTACATGCCGATCGATGAGAATCGAAAACGATAGAGACTGTCATACGCAACACGGTTGCCCGCGTCAAGTATTTGCGACGGTGTCATGGATGCGTAACTCGCATCGTAGGTCAGCTGCCCGAACATGAACGGAGACCAGAAGAACGAAACAACTTCAATCTTGGACTGCTGCGCGAGTGTTATCATCATCTTGAAGAACAAAGTATCTACATCGACCCAGTAGTCGAAAACGTTGCGGGAGAAAATCAGCGCGCTTGTTGCAACCGGATCGCCTCCAAACTCGGAATCGGCTGTCTTATTACACCACGCTTCACCAACAATCAGTTTCTTGTTGTACCTGTCGGCAAGTGAGTCGATCTTGAAAACTCTGTCGTCCGCAAAATTGAAGTTTACCGGATAGATATGATAGTCGATGAAGTCCACAGCCGTCTGTGCGATTCGGGCGAAGAACGTCATATCATTCCACGTTCCCGCGCCGGAACCTAGTAACGTGTTGCGCTTGTTGAGGTGGCTGGTGAAATAGCCAATGTACGATGTAACTGAATCGGGACTGAAATCAAGAAGATGCATCAGATTCACATCCTGAGTTTCCGGCTCCATCTCGAGCGTGAGATAGTCCGGCGCGAGCGAATCGATGATCGTCTGCATCATTTGTGTCTTTTCTTGCAGATAGCGCGACGTTGTCAGCGTATCATCAGTGAGCGGATTGTTGTCCGGATTCATGTAGTAGGATAGAACATCCTGTACCATGTAGTGCTCACCGAAAACGGAATCAACAAATGCAGCCTGGCATCCTTCTGTAATCTTGAAGCCGCGTGCTCGTGCCATTTGGTACACCCGCTTGTAGAACGCGAGGTAGTATTGGTGGCTGGAAAATGAGTTGACGAGCAAGGGATACTGGATGGGTATGTCCACTGCCGTGTAGCCAAGAGAATCGTACGCCATCAACATTGTATCAATTTTCGCAAAGAGGACACTTTGATACTGTGCGTTCGGAAGATTTGGGGGCACAGGGCTGAACAGACGATAGCCACGATTGCTATTTGCCAGACCCAGAGCCCCGGCAAAGTTAGTGGGATATGCTTGTCTGTTCCAGAGGGCATTCGCTTTGTTGTACGTCGCGTTCAGTTTCGGGATCATCTGGGATTTTGCTGTCGTCCATACGGACGGAACCTGCCCAAAGACACATCCAGCTGAAAGCAATACCAGGAAAAACGTAATACTCTTCTTCATGTTGTAATCCAAATAGTTCAGATCGCAGGTATCAAAACTGCTTGTAATTCGCCGTCAATAACTCAACTCTCGTGCCAGCAAGGATTTTGCCCTCGCATGAGAAAACAGAGGAGTCTTCTGCGGGATTAAGGTCTGCAACTGCAGGAAATAACCGGATCCCCGCGTAGTGCGAAATGCAAAGACTGATGCCCTCGCAGAAAGAATTGTCATTTTCCTCCGTGTTCCGTTTCTTCCTTCACACCAATGATCAATCATTGGCACTCATGATTGCATGTTTTACTAGGAATGGAAATATTTCTCTTGAACCACTTCCTGAGATCCAAGCACAATGAACTACACCCGCCGCAAGCGGCGGGATATCTAAGGTTTCTATAGCAGAATACTCTTCGCCGCACGCGGCGGGGAACTAACCCCGTAGTGATTAGAATAGCTGCGCGTTACAGGCAAGTCAAGTTAAGGTAAAAGCTCTTTCAAGAGGACGTATCGGGCTGGAACCGGTGGTTCAGTGTGAGGCAACAGCTTGTTCTCAACAACTGATCAACAAAAGCCCGGAACTCTACGCTGCGGGCAAATCCACGCTGCACAATGAGACGTGATCTACCCGCACCGCATCGGTCAGCTCACAAACGACCTGAAATCTGAACTCACTTCAGAAGTAGCATCTTCTTTGAATCCACAAAGTTTTCCGTTGTCATCCTGCAAAAGTATACGCCGCTGGGCAGCATACTCCCGTTCCGGTCCATTCCATCAAAATGCACGGTGCTCGTGCCGGCTTCCACCAATCCGTCTAGCAAGACGGTGACTTGCTGGCCGAGCTCATTAAAGACCGCGATGTTGACGCGGCTCGTGTTTGGAATTTTGAAGCGTATAAGAGTTGAAGGATTGAAAGGATTGGGACTGTTCTGCTCGAGTGCAAAGTCCTGTACAGTTGCAACAGTGAACATGAGACGTCTCGGGTCCGCCGTGATTCCGGCCGGACTACCGAGTCCGTCGGCGAGAGCTGAGACGACATCTCTGATCTGCAAACTTTCACCCTTTGTTAACATATTTGGATTCCTTGCCTTGAGATGAATCGTAAACAGATCCCGATGCTCACCTGCAGCTAGTCCAGTCAAAGTTCGTGCATAGAGAACGACCAGCAATGTTTCCGTTGTTGAAACTCCCCTCCCACGTATATTATAGTCAAACCCCCATTGAGTGCGATCCAGATTGGGAGAAGCGACAATGTCTTCAAAGTGCAGAACCGATGATTCCATTATGACTTTGAACTGTATTGCTGCCAATCCCACTCTTCCGGTGTATTCAAGCGAGAGGGAAACGGAGTTGGTCTCATCACTCCTCACAACGAGAGGCGTATCAGATGCAAATCGGAGCATTCCTCCGCTGAGAGCCAACTGCGAGAGAGCTACTAGGAGGAGTGAAGCAAGGTACCATCGACGAAAAAGCATAGGGTTTTCCTCTTGAGACAAATTGAACAACCCTGACCCGGAAATTCGCTGCAAGAGTGTTCAAGGTGCATGCCACGAGGAAACCTATCAAATCGAAATGCAGAAGCCGCACTATCCAGAAGTGCGGCTTCAATCTTTGGAAATTCTACAAACTCTTAGGCTGTCAAATCGCCTACAACGGTGGACTCGAACGGTTTTCTCCTATTTGCATGACGCCTGTTTGATTGATCGATATCGTACAAGGCGCGTTCACAAACACCCAATAACCATGTCCGGGATCTAACGTGGACGGGGAGTAGTAGCTGGTCCCATCCCACGCGAACAGCGTACCCGAAACTATCGCTCCAGGTGGATTGGAAATCAGCATCGTGGTCGGAACACTCGATGTCAACGAACCGATCAAAACCCAGCGTCCGCCTGTAGTGATTGTGACAGATGCACTGCTTAGAGTCGCTCCGCTGATTGAACCAGATTCGGAAGTGGCAAAGAAACCCCAGTATCCTTCTCCCGTGTTTAGAGTGGTCGGTTGCGTGTACGTGCCTGTAAGAAAGCTGTTAATGGTCCCCGATACGGCGCCAGGAAAAACAACTGTGACGTTTGAGTCAATGGGGGTGCGAGGCACGGAAAGAAGATTCCATCCCGCATTGATAGCAAATACTGTGGCTGCTGTGTCGGCTGAAAATCGCACGTTGATTGAATGATTCGCGGTGATGTTTGCAAATGTGTAGCTCGTAGTCGAGTCAACTCGTATTCCGTCAACAAGGAGCGAATCGAGTCTATAACCGCCTGCTGGAGCGAAAGCAAAAGTCTGCGTTGCCCCATGGCCGACCGTGACGATCCCGCTCGGCGATATCGTGCCATTCCCGCTTACCGAGGCGAGGAGAGTGTACTGCCTGACTCTGAAGACTGTGCGAATCGAGTGGCTGGACATGACATTCGTGAATGTATACGACGGCTGCACAGGCGTGCTACTGCCATCGACAATCAGACTGTCGATCTGAAATCCATAGTCGGGGGAAATAGTAAACGTCTGGTTCGAGCCAGAGGGTACGAAGACAGAACCGCTGGGACTGATGGCGCCATTGGGTCCAGCGGAGGCAACGATGGTAAACGTAATCTGCGGACTGAATATGAATAGCGACAGAATCGGTATGTGATCTGAGGCGTTATGGAGTGCATTGGCGACGCTATCAGGAACGGCGTTGTTGGGCAAACGATTGACACTGTCATTGTAGTGATTGCCATCGTTACCGATTGCTTGAAGGCTGTTCACAAGGTATCGAACCTTTCCGGGTTGATTGATTGCTCTCGAATATAATATCATATCGAACCGATCATCCATACCGCCTGTTGCGCCTCCTCCAAACTGCCTCACCCGTGGCGATTGCGTATGATATGGAGCGTACGCAACATTATTCCATGTTCCGGTTAACGATAGCGCGTCCAGAAAATGCCCGTCATCGCCGGAGTTATCCTGAAGGAGGTTTTGATACGCCTGTTCTCCCGAACCATAAATGTTGAAATCTCCGGTGACCAGAAAGTACTTTCCGCTGGAAAACGTATTGGTTCTGTTTCGAAGAACAGCCACCTCGGCAGTGCGCTGCGCTTCATTGGACGAACCGCTGCTGGCTTTCAAGTGTACAGAGTACACCCGAAACGTATCGGCAGCGGAAACGCTGTACAACGTAAACTCGCTTATGTCGCGCAATGCGGTGCGCAGAGGTATGTTCGAGATAAACGCAAACTTCGATGGCTTGTAGAAGATTGCGTTATCGGTATCATTACCATCTACAAACATTCCCTTCGCAAATTCTCCGGGGAACACAACGTTGAGAACATTGCTCAGAAAGTTGTCGACCATCGATTGACTTATCATTTCCTGCACAACCAACACATCGGGCTTCACGTGACGCAAAACCGTTCTGTAGTATTGGTCACGGGACGCGTTGCTGTAGTTCAGAAGATTGTAATTCATCACTTTGAGCGTGTCTTGCCCCAACGCTGCACTTGACGACAATAAAATTACAAACAAGGCCAAAACGGACTTTCGCATCATCGTATCACTTCCTATTCGTTCATGTGGTCATTTCAGAACCAATAACTTCTTCACTGCTACAAAACCGGCTGAATCAAGCCGATAGAAAAATGTTCCGCTGGATAAGTTGGCTGCGTCGAACACTCTCTGATGTA
>CAYJNF010000158.1:0-8184 GCA_964370915.1 uncultured Chitinophagales bacterium | reverse complement strand
CACCCGCACCGCAAGCCCAAACAGTGAGACTGTCCGTCAATGTCAACGAGTAGAGATTGTTTGAAATACCGGTGACAAGAGCGTTCCATGTAGTACCGGCGTTTGTTGTCTTCAACATCACGCCGCCGCATCCGGCCACGTACCCAATGCGCACGTTTGCAAAAGCAACTTTCGATAGTCTGTTCGTGACTCCGCTTTGCTGGGCGAACCAACCCTGACTGTGAGTTGTCGTGAAGAGCAAGAAAATCGCAAGAGGTATTCCGATTGTCTTCATGAACGTAGCCTGTTATTTCGTGATCAAAAGTTTTCTGGACAGCGAACGGTTGCCCGACGTGAGCCGGTAGATGTACACGCCGCTCGCCAAACTCGTCGCGTCAAACGTCGTCTCATAACTCCCCGCGCTCAAATTCTCATTCACCAGCGTTGTAACTTCTCGACCTAGCACATCAAACACTTTCAACGACACTATCTCCGATTCTCCGCCTCTCCCACTCCCCGATGGAACAGAGAACCGAATGCGTGTGGACGGATTGAACGGGTTGGGATAATTTTGTTCGAGAGAAAACTCCTGCGGCATCTCCGAATCCGTTTTTTCTATTCCTGTAGAATTGCCTGTTGGGTTTCTGTTGTAGTATATCTCTGGATTCCCATCGCGTTCGTCACGCCACACAACATGCACCGCTGACCCTGATGCCGACACTGACGAAAAGTTTGAAAGCGCAGAATTAGTTGTCAACCGCAAATCCTGTCCCCAGCTAATTCCACCGTCCGTCGACGCATTATAGTACACCTCAAAATTGCCATCCCGGTCATCAATCCATGTCATGTGCACTGCTGCACCAGAAACTGATAGAGAAGCGCTGTACGAGCTGCCGCCGTTGAATGTCAGCCGTGTATCTCCGCCCCAGCCCGAGCCGCCATTGGATGAGCGCTTGTAGTAAATCTCATTGGTTCCATCCCGGAGATCGCTCCACACAACATGCACCACGGAGCCTGATACCGCTGAAGAAGCGCTTGTTGAAAAGGCAGAATTATTGGTCAGCCGTGTATCTGCCCCCCCGGTTGCACCCCCATCCGCCGAGCGCTTGTAGTATATCTCAGGATTTGTACTCCCCGCGCGCTCGTCAGTCCATGTGACATGGACATCCAGACCTGAGACCGATACACACGCACTCGCCGAAAGCGCAGTGTTGTCAGTTAACCGCGTATCCGTTCCCCAGCTTATGCCTCCATCTGTTGAGCGTTTGTAGTATATCTCGTAGTTCCCGTTCCGATCGTCCTGCCATACGACATGCACTGTTGAGCCGGACACTGCAACAGAGGCGAAGACGGAAATAGCCGGGTTACTCGTTAGCCGCGTACTTGATCCCCAACTCGTACCTCCATCTGTTGAGCTTTGGTAGTAGACCTCATCGTTCGCATCGCGTCTGTCAATCCATACGACATGTACAACTGAACCGGATATCGATACAGAAGGATCGATAGAATTAGCCGTGTTGTTCGTTAATCTTGTATCTGCCCCCCAGCTTGAACCTCTGTTCGTTGAGCGCTTGAAGTATATCTCTTGGTTCCCATTGCGAAGGTCCCGCCATACGACGTAAACGGAATCTCCGCTTGATGCTACACAGTGGGCATTGTTATTTGATGTATAAGAAACCGCTGGCTCATTGGTCAGACGAACCTCCGGCTGCCATTGGGCTGCTGCCTCCGCACAGAATGTTACGGCAAGAATGAAAATTGAAATCAACCCTTTTTTCGATGGAGTGGATTTCGACATAAGGCACCCTATGTTATTTTGTGAGTGTTAGTTTTCGGGAGAGTGATTGTCCACCAGATGTTAGACGGCAGAGATATACGCCGCTCGCCAAGCCTTTCGCGTCGAAGGTTGCCTCATAACTACCCGCGCTCAAATTCTCATTCACCAGCGTTACGACTTCTCTTCCCAACACATCGAACACCTTGAGAGAAACAAATCCGAAATCGGCAATCCGAAATCCGATATTCGTTATTGGATTAAATGGATTGGGATAGTTCTGTTCGAGACGAAACGTGCTCGGCAACGATGCCTGTCCGACAGAAGTCGTACCTCCAAGCGCCCCCGTCGAATCTACTCCCTGCCCAAAAATATCGGTGTATTGCATGCGCCTGCTATCAAACCAAGCAAAGACAGCCCCGCGATTCGCAACCATTGCAACTGTCGGCGACCCTTGTGTACCGGGTGCGGTACCATTGACAACCCATCTTACTGCTCCACTGCGATCAACACGCTGGGCATACAAATTGGTACTTGTGCCCCGTTGGTCTTGCCAGGCGATAACGGCACCGCCATTACCATCCGCCGCAATACAATGGACGGGTGCCGAATTTCCCGATTGGTTACAAACCGGAATGCCGTTCACGCCCCACATTTTCCCGTCGCAGCCGTGTCGCTCAGAGGCTTGTTCACCAGTGGACTTGAGGACACTGGGCATGCGAAGCACAACACAGTGCGACGGTCAGAAGGGTGATGAGTGATTTCATAAGTCACCTCTCGTGGTTATGATTTCGGTCAGAACTCTTCGCAGTTGGGAAACCATTCAAACAAGCAAGCCGCGTCCTTCTAACGTCACATGCGCGAAAAACTCCAAGGTTGGCTCATCTCAACATTGATTTTTCTTGAGGATTGGTTGATATTGGATTCCAGAATCCTATGATTCCTTCACAAATCGAGATAACGCGCCTCCTGCACGAAGTTCGCGACGGCAGCAAGCCTGCACTCGAGCGGCTGCTCCCGTTGGTGTATGACGAGCTTCGTCATCTCGCTTCCCATTATCTTCAGCAAGAGTACAGTCACCGTACAATTCAGACCACTGAGCTTGTGCATGAAGCGTACATTCGCCTCGTTGGTTCGGACATCACGTGGGAGAACCGTGCCCACTTCTTCGGCATTGCTGCACGATCGATGCGGCAGATTCTTGTGGCGCAGGCACGCAAGCGCAACGCGGAGAAACGCGGCGGTGAGTTTACGCGCGTCTCGCTCGCCGAAGGAATTCTTGTCACCGACGAAACCGACGGGAAGCTTCTCGCATTGGAAGAAGCACTCACACGACTCGAATCATTCGACGAACGTCTCTGCAAGATCATTGAACTGCGGTTCTTTACCGGATTGAGTATTGAGGAGAGTGCAGTGGCGATACAGCTGTCTCCTGCGACTGTCAAACGCGAATGGGCTGTTGCAAAGGCGTGGCTGCAACGGGAGATTGGGAATTAGATCTAACGGTAGCTTCGTGGTGGATGTGCGTACGGGAAGACGAACCCTTGATGTCAGGGCTGAAGCCCAAGCCCCCTTTCTTCTTTGATTTCTCCAGCCTGAAGGCCGGGGTTATTGGCAAGTTGAAATAGCCCCACCATTCATGGTGGGGAAAGAAGTACGAGACCGCTTTTGGCCTTAGCCATGACTCGAAGAACGATCGGATCATGCGAATCAAAATGTTATCAAGCGAGACCAAGTCGGCGAGCGGAGTCTCATGACGCCCGAACGCTGGCAACATGTCAAAGATATCTTCACGTCCGCAATCGCTCTTTCGGGCGACGGGCGTGAACAATTCCTCGCCGAACACACAGCAGGTGATGCTGAGCTGCGCAGTGAGGTCGAGTCGTTGCTCGCGTCGTACTCTTCCGGTGACGACGAATCAGCATTCGCGGCTTCTCAGTTTTGGAACAGAACAGACCCCTCGCTTGTCGGCACAAGCATTGGCGCGTACACAATCGTGCGTGAGATTGCCCGCGGCGGGATGGGCGTTGTGTATGAAGGAATCCGCGAAGCGGATTTCAAGCAGCGTGTCGCGATCAAGCTCATCAGAAGCGGACTCGGCTCGGAAGAAACTGTCCGGCGCTTTCGTGCAGAACGCTCGGCATTGGCACTGCTGACCCATCCGAACATTGCCAGGCTGCTCGATGGCGGAAGTCTTCCCGATGCCCGCGTGCTCAACGAGTCGAGTCGTCGACCGGACGGGCAGGGCACTCCCTACTTCGTCATGGAGTACGTTGATGGTATCCCCATCGATGCATACTGCGACGAGAAGCGACTCAGTATTCACGATCGGCTGCAACTGTTTCGCACCGTCTGCGCGGCAGTGCAATACGCTCATCAGAACCTGATTGTTCATCGCGATCTGAAGCCGGGCAACATCTTCGTCACTGCCAATGGAGTGAAGCTTCTCGACTTCGGTATCGCAAAGCTGTTGAGCGCGGAGTTGTCGGACGACATGACGCAAACGCAAAACGTTCAACGCTTCTTCACGCCGGAATATGCCAGCCCGGAACAGATTCTCGGAACACCAGTTACAACGAGCAGCGACGTTTATTCACTCGGTGTCCTTCTCTACAAACTTCTCACGGGTCAGCGTCCGTACCACATCAAGACAACGACGCCGCGCGATCTTGAGCAAGCAATTCTCGAAAACGAACCGACGAAACCCAGCAGTGTTGCTCTCAAGTCGGATACCGCCGCAGCCGAGAGCCGATCAACCACAAACGACAAACTTGCAAAACTACTCTCGGGCGATCTTGATACGATCATTCTGAAAGCGCTGCAGAAGGAACCGGAGCGGCGTTACGTTTCCCCACAGCAACTTGACGAAGATATTCGTCGTTACCTTGAGGGACGACCGGTGGTTGCGCGGAAAGATTCGTTCGGCTACCGCTTCTCAAAATTCGTGCGACGGAATCGCGCGGCAGTGGCGGCGTTTGTGATTGTCAACCTTGCGATCATCGGCGGGATTGGCGGAGTGGTGTGGCAAGGAATTCGTGCCGAACGCGAGCGCGAGCGCGCCCAAGCCGAAGCGGAAAAGGCACAAGAAGTCATTCGGGTGCTGAATGAAATGCTCTCCGCCGCCGATGTTACGCGTGCAACGAAGAAGGACGTCACTGTCGCGGAAGTCCTCGATCAGGCATCGCAGCGCATCGAGCGGGACTTTGCCAACCGCCCCGCACTCGCGGCTGATTTACTCAGCACAATCGGCGCGACGTATGAATCACTCCAGTTGTTCGAGAAAGCGGAAGCCGCGAAACGAACAGTACTTGAGCTGCAACGCCAACTGCACGGAAGCGATCACCCGAAAGTTGCCGAAGCGCTGCACGCGCTCGGTGAGTTCCATTACATGAGAGAGAACCGTGCAGTTGCCGAATCGCTCTTCAGCAGTTCGTTGGCAATCTTTCACAAGCATGCAGAGCCGTCGAAGGCATACGCCCTGATGCTTAACGACTACGGCGTGTTCGTTCAGGATGAAGGGAAATACACGCTGGCAGATTCGCTTCTGCTTTCCGCCCTCAAAATCTATCGTGAGATTCCCGACGACAACAGGAAGGATATCGCGACATCGCTGCACAACCTTGCGCTGAGCAAGGACTGGCAGGAAAAATATCAGGAAGCAGATTCGTTGTACCGCGTCTCGCTTGCGATTCAGCGCGAAGTGTACGGCAATAACAACGTGCTGATTGCATTCACAATCGGTAATCTCGGGTACATTGCAGAAGCGCGCAAAGACTACGTTGAAGCCGGGCAACTCTTTCGCGAGAGTCTTGCCATTCGTCGGTCATTGCTGAGCGACGATCATTCCGATCTCGCCGCGAGCAAAATCAAGATGGGGCTTTTCCTTGTTGAGCACGACACATCATATCACGAAGCAGAGCGGCTTTGCCGTGAAGCGCTTGCCGCACTTATGCAGCACAATCCGAATCTCAAGCGGCTCATCGCCCGGGCGCATCTTGGAATCGGGCGTGCGATAGAGAAGCAAGGAAAGAGAACCGAGGCGGAACGCGAATACAGAAACGCGATCGCATACTTCTTACAGACTCAGCCCCTCAACGCTCAGAGTATCGCCGACGCAGAGATTTCGCTGGCGCAGAATCTTCTCGGCCAACGCCGAGGAGAAGAAGCAAAGGCGCAATTGCTTCGTACGCAAACGACATTGAAAGAAGCATCCGCTGACTCTTCTGCCGAGATGAAGAGAGCAGCTCAACTACTCATGCAAATCAATAATTGATGTTACATACCTTGGCTTTTAACCGTTTATTAAACCCTCTCAGGGTTTGCAGATCTTAATTAGTACCGAGGGCGATGCCCTCGGCTATAATATTTGTCCCTTTCAGGGACACTCGTTGACGCTGAAAGCGTCAGATATTTCAGGTCGGTCTACGACCTCGTAGAGGGGCAACGCCCCGACATAGAAACAACAGGACGAATGAGAACCCTGAAGGGCTGCGCCTTTTCTGCGAATGAGTATGCATCAACAAAGATGAGTCCATCTCTCGTCACCCCCACTGCTCAACTGCCTCCCGCAGAAGGAGAACTTTCTCTCGCTGCACTCTTGGAGCTATCGAGCAAGCGGTGCTGAGAATATAGCCGCCGAGTACCTTGCCGATCTCAAGCCTTCGCTTTGCATCATCCAGAATTTCTCGATCGGTTCCGAACAGCAAGAGATTGACCGAATCCATGTTTCCTTTGATGAACGCCTTCCCCCGCATGATCGTGGCGGCTTCCTCAAGCTCGACGTTGCCGAGAGGAGGAGGGTCGAGACACTCAAGTCCGCTCGTGCCAGAATCGAGCATGAGGGCAATTCTGTCTCTGATCGCTCCGCAGGTGTGGATATAGATGTGCTTTCCCTTTTCCTTCACCACCTTTACGATTTCCCGCTCGAACGGGAGGACGAACTCACGATAGAACGCGGGAGAAATGAAGCCGGCCCCGGCGAACGGGGAAGAAAGTTTGATGGCATCAATCCCGGTCCCACACATCTCTCGCGCCAGTGTCGTCAGCAACGACGCGAACTGACCCAGCACCCTCTTCGACGCGTCCGGGTTCTCAGTCAACGCCACGAGAGCATCCTGGTAGCCGAAGTAATCAAGGAAGTAGTCGAACGGTGAAGTGATCTCGCCATGAATGGAATACGTGTCACCGATTTCCCGCACCAATGTTCTGAAGATATCGAACCGATGCCGGGAGTCGATCCTGAAATGCAATCCTTGCGACACCGGAATGTGCTCAAGCGCCATTGGCAGGTCAGTGTCACTGACTCTCTCGATAGAAGGTTTCGGACAGTCGGCGACGGGCGTGTGGCGTGGCAAGTCATCATAGGCACAGATCGTCTTGTCACCATTCCTCCAGAGTATTTCTTCCCCGTCTTGTGTCAGACGTCTGGACTCCACGTCATCACGCCAGTGCGGGTTGTGACCGTGCAGACTGATCAGGACGCCATCAAAGTCGTACATCTCCCGAAGAGACAAGAGCGCATGAGCAAACACATCGGGGTCGAACCACAACTCCGCAGGTGATACATCAAGCTGCTGCAACATGTGTCCTATGCTGAACTGACACATGAGCGGAACCCGGTCCGGAGTTCCGAGATTCATGGCCGTTTGTATGCGCAGCTTGGAGTTCACAGGGTGCCAGTACAATACAGGGAGAGAGTGGTTTGGCCGGGCGAGGCTCTACCGCGTGCAGAGCAAGCATCGGCGTTCTCATTTGCAATCTTGCACTTTGCTTGGAGATTTGCAAGCCCAAATCGGGGGAAGACGGGATCGCCCCAGCAGAACTTCGATTCTTCAAGAACTAAGAGCGGGATCTTTACGTTGCGTGGAAGAGGCCGAAAGAGGCGGCGATGTTTCGGCAGTGAGACAAGGAGTTTTCTTTAGGTGACGGATCAGGTAGGAGGTGTTTGACGTACTTGCGGAATCATGCGTCAAGCGCGTTGGGATTCTTGTGAGGGGGTTTTGATGAAAACAAAAATCCCGTCTCAATTTACATCAAGACGGGATTCACAATAAGTCCCCACATGAGATCGCAGGCAGGGATTCTCAATTCGACTACGAACTTAGCAGACGGCGCTAAGTCCGGTCGAAATGGAACTGGCAACGACCGGATTTTATCCCGCCGTCCTGAGCGAATGAAGTGAGTCGAAGGATTTGGCGGGGCTCCCACATTGAGTCCCGATGTTTTCTATCGGGACGAAATCCCGCTGTGGTTGAGCGGGACAGTTACCCGAGTAGTATCCCGACTTGTCGGGAGGCTGAAGGGCTTAACTGCCGATCTTCGCTTAGGAGAAACCCCCTCACCATTCTCCAAGACCGAGACAGATCCGACATTATATCCATCCTCATGCACGGATTCATGAACGACTAATCGGGTTTGATACTGTCCAAAGC
>CAYJNF010000157.1:0-8197 GCA_964370915.1 uncultured Chitinophagales bacterium | reverse complement strand
GTCTCGGGGGGCTGAGCAAAAAGGCGCTCGAAGCAGCCGATGTCCTCGATGCGTCGGGCAAGGACATCATTATCATGGAAACCGTTGGCGTTGGTCAGTCTGAGCTTGACATCGCAGGTGCGGCGGATACGACGGTCGTGGTTCTCGTGCCCGAGTCTGGAGATTCAATCCAGGCAATGAAGGCCGGACTCATGGAGATCGCAGATTTCTTCGTCCTCAACAAATCCGACAGTGCGGGTTCTGATCAGGCGGTCATGTCCATCAAGATGATTCTGCATTTCAAACCTGATAGTGCCTGGACTCCGGATGTTTTGAAAGCGGTTGCGAGCGACGGGACGGGTGTTGAGGAGATTGCCGCAAAGATCACCGACCATCGTTCGCATCTCGAACGAACGGGAAAACTCGAGACCAAGCGACGAAAGCGTCTTGAAGATCGCATTCAAGAACTTGTCGCCGACCGGCTGCGCGTGGATTTCTGGAGTGCAGAACGAAGGAACCTACTCTCTTCACGGATTCAGGATGTCATGAATCTTTCATCGACCCCTTACGATTTAGCACATGAACTCATAAACAATTTCCGCAACCAGTAGGAGCGCGTATGCCCGACACGACCACGACGACCGGAATGGATTTCAATCTCACAGAAAGCCAAAAGGCAGTGCAGGAACTCGCACGCAAATTCGCCGAAGAAGAAATCCGTCCACACGTGATGAAGTACGACGAATCCCAGGAGTTTCCCGATGAGATCGTGAAGAAAGCTGCCGACCTTGGTTTCCTTGGCATGACCTGGCCGGAGGACCTTGGAGGCGCAGGATTGACCGAACTCGAGGCGATCATCATCATCGAAGAAATTGCCAAAGTCGATCCGTCGGTTGCGCTCACGGTAGCGTCGCATAACAGTTTGTGCACCGGACACATCATGAAGTTTGGGAGTGAGGAACAGAAGAAGAAATACGTGCCCGATCTGGCCAGCGGGCGCAAACTTGGTGCATGGGGACTTACCGAACCCGGCTCCGGAAGCGACTCGGGCGGGATGAGAACCTTCGCCACGCGCGACGGCAAGGAATGGATATTGAATGGCAGCAAGACATTCATCACGCAAGGATCCGTCGGGTCAACGTACGTGATCATGGCGAAGACAGATCAGGAAAAAGGGAAGGCAAGCATCTCTGCCTTCATTCTCGAAAAGGGAACAAAGGGATTTACAATCGGGAAAAAGGAAAACAAGTTGGGCATGCGCTGCAGCGACACAGCGACGTTGATCTTCGAGAATGTTCGCGTGCCGGGAGAGAATCTTATTGGCGAAGTGGGACAGGGATTCAAGCAAGCACTCTCGGTCCTTGATGGAGGTCGTATAGGCATCGCCGCGCTTTCTGTCGGGATTGCGCAAGGAGCGCTTGATGCGAGTCTCAAGTATGCGAAAGAACGGCATCAGTTCGGCAAGCCGCTCGGTGACTTCCAGGGAATTCAGTGGAAGCTTGCAGACATGGCAACCGAGATCAACGCTGCGCGGTTGCTCACTCAGCGAGCCGCGTGGATGGCTGTGAATGGAATGAACTTCACACTCGCAGTGTCGCAGGCAAAGTTGTTTGCCAGTGAAGCCGCAGTCCGGGTCACGAATGAAGCGGTGCAAATTCACGGCGGCTACGGGTTCATCAAGGAATTTCCTGTGGAAAAATTGTATCGTGATGTGAAGCTCATGACGATCGGCGAAGGAACGTCGGAAGTGCAAAAGATGGTGATTGCGAGGCTGTTGCTGAATTAGTTGAGATGAGTGAAGCGGTCAATTCGTAATCGCTCGCCGCAGGCGAGCAACAAATCCCCTCTGTGCGTAAGCACGCGTGCAGGGGAGAGGGGTGTCCCGCCAACAGCGGGACGGGGTGTGACAACACAGTACGAATGAAAAAGCAATTTCTTCCATACAACCCCAGGTATGGAACAAGTCGCGCGCAATCTTCGCAACAACTGTACGCTCGCGGAGGTGTTGTTGTGGAATGAACTGAAACGAAATCAAATGCTGGGCTGCGACTTTCATCGGCAGAACACGGGGGCACACCCCTGTCACGCCTTCGGCGTGACGGTCCCCTCTCAAGAGGGGAATCAATGCTCGCCTGCGGCGAGCGAAATAGTACATACGACAATTCCCGCTTGATAGGCGGACCGATTCGGTCTGTGAGGTTGTTCACCATTTTATTCTAACACATTCGAATGTCAGCAATCGGTTCCGAAATAAAATCTACCCCAACGTTCGACACGAACGCAACAAATTTTCGTTCGCTGCTGAAAGTCGTTCGCGAGCGTGAAGAGAAAGTCAAACTCGGCGGCGGCAAGGCGGCAATCGAAAAGCTTCATCAGAAGGGAAAACTCTCGGCCCGCGAACGAATTCAGAAGTTGATCGACCCGGGCAGCTACTTTCTTGAAGTCGGGCTGTTCACGGCGTATGAGATGTATGAAGAGTATGGCGGAGCGCCCTCATCGGGCACTGTATTTGGGATCGGGAAGATTCATGGCCGCAATGTGGTGATTGTTGCAAACGACGCGACGGTCAAAGCCGGTGCATGGTTTCCCATCACCGCAAAGAAAAATCTTCGTGCCCAGGAAATCTCCATCGAGAACCGGCTTCCTATCGTGTATCTGGTTGACTCTGCAGGTGTTTTTCTTCCGCTCCAAAGTGAGATTTTTCCGGACAAGGAACACTTCGGGCGCATCTTCCGCAACAACGCGGTGATGTCCTCCCTCGGCATTACGCAGATCGCTGCTATCATGGGCCCGTGTGTTGCAGGCGGGGCATATCTTCCCATTATGAGCGATGAAGCGATGATTGTGGATAAGACGGGAAGCGTTTTCCTTGCCGGATCCCATCTTGTGAAAGCGGCAATCGGTGAAGAGATTGAAAATGAGCTACTCGGCGGCGCAGGTGTTCATTGCGAAATCAGCGGCGTGACCGATCACAAAATGGCAAACGATGATGAAGCCATACAGAAGATTCGAAGCATCGTGAGCAAACTCGGCAGCAGGCCACGCGCCGGCTTTGATCGAATTGCCTCGGCCCCGCCGAAGTTCTCCGCTGACGAAGTGTACGGCTTGTTCCCGGTCGACCGGACAAAACCGTATGACATGTATGAGATTCTCGCTCGCATACTCGACGACAGTGATCTTGATGAATATAAAGCGGGGTATGGAAAGACAATCATTACCGGATACGCCCGCATTGATGGATGGGCTGTTGGTATCGTTGCCAACCAACGCGCCGTGGTGAGGACGAAGAAAGGTGAGATGCAGGTTGGCGGCGTCATCTATAGCGATAGCGCCGACAAGGCGGCACGGTTCATTCTGAACTGCAATCAGAAATTGATTCCACTCGTGTTCTTTCAGGATGTTACCGGATTCATGGTTGGCAGCCGCGCAGAGCAGGGTGGCATCATCAAGGATGGAGCGAAGCTCGTCAACGCAGTTGCGAACAGTGTTGTTCCCAAATTCACGTTTATGGTGGGCAACAGTTATGGTGCCGGCAACTATGCCATGTGCGGCAAGGCGTACGATCCGCGCCTGATTTATGCATGGCCGACCGCGCAGATTGCGGTGATGGGCGGAAAGCAGGCCAGCGAAACGCTTCTCGCGATCAGAGTTCAACAAATGGAAAAAGGCGGGAAGCATATCAGCAAAGACGAGCAACAGCAGTTGCTTGACGAAATCCAGCAACGTTATGAAAAGGAAACCGATCCATATTTTGCCGCGGCCCGGTTATGGGTGGACGGAATCATCGACCCGATCGACACACGCAATATTGTCTCGATGGGAATTGAGATGGCGTCGCAGAATGCAAACATCCCGCCGTTTAATCCCGGCGTGATACAAACGTAGACGCGGAGAAAGGGAAGTGAGTGCATCCGGAATTTCGTGAAGTTGTCTGAGGGAGAGGAGCAAATGTGAAATCACTATCAACGGAAAGAGAGTTGAGACTGTGGACGAGTTGGTTTTGGACTGCATTCCTGACACTTGGTTCCCCGGTGGCCCTTGCCCAATCGCCGTTGCCTCAGTTTCCTCAGCGCGCCGAGATACCTGAGATCGTCAGCTTTTTTGCCCCAGCTCTTTTCCCGAAACTAATTCAAGACGGCTACCAGCTCAAAGCCTACGTCTGCAGTGATGAGTTTGCAGAATTCAGAAACGAGTACGGCGATCTGTACTCTGTGGACGCGATATTTGACAAAGCGATGGCTCTGAGTTGGAATAATGTCTATGAAGCGTTGCTCCTGTCGCTCGTCGCAACGATGGATCACAGCAAGTTCGGTGTGAAGGTTCCCGTGCTCGGTCCGCTGATATGGGTGCCGTTAACATCCGAGTTTGATGAAGAGTTTGAGACGCGCGTGGCTGCGCTCCCGACAAAGATCTATGCTGACTCGCCTCTCGGCAGAGGCGGAGATCGGGACAAGCTGCAGCATTTCTTTGGCTCGGCGTTTCTCGCGTACACATTTGAGTCGCGGGAATCGGCCGAACGCATCGGCGAGTTTATTGAATGGGGCGAAGACAAGGTGATCGTCGATGGTGCGCTGGATGAGCGTGACTTTCGGGCCAACAGGCATGGCCAGGAGTTCGGGTTGAGGCTGCTCGATGACAAAGATGCGATGCCTTCGGCGTTCCTGCGGTTTTCCATTGTCCATCAGAGTAGTGAATCAATTCCCGTGACTCCGGCGAATCCATTGCCGGATATTGATCTGGAGAAAAGATGAAATCGATTCTTGTTGTAGATGACGACAAAGCAATCCGCGATTCTCTCCGCATGATCCTTCAATATGCGAAGTACGAGCCGCATTTTGCCGAAGATGGCATGAGCGCGCTCGCCCAGCTGTCGGCGTCGCAGTTTGACTTGATTCTGCTTGACATCAAGATGGCAGGGATGGATGGGCTGGAAACGCTGCGCAAGATGAAAGAAATCGAGCCTGAGATTCCGGTGGTTATGATATCCGGGCATGGAACAATCGAGACCGCAGTCGAAGCGACGCGGCTTGGCGCGTACGATTTCCTGCAGAAGCCGTTGGATAGGGACAAGCTCCTGATTGTTGTGCGGAACGCAGTGGACAAGAAGCAGCTGCTGCTTGAGAACAAACAAATGAAGGAGAAGGTCGAGGGGAAGAATGTCATTCTCGGCGAAAGCCCGAAGATCAAGGAAGTCCTGACGCTTATCGACCGCGTTGCGCCAACGGATGCACGTGTACTCATCACTGGGGAAAACGGCGTTGGCAAGGAGCTGGTCGCGAAAGCGATTCACCGGCAGAGCAAGCGACGTGAGAAACCGCTTGTCGAAGTGAACTGCGCGGCGATTCCGAACGAGCTGATTGAATCCGAGCTGTTCGGACATGAGAAAGGCTCATTCACCGGGGCTACCAATCAGCGGATCGGGAAGTTCGAACAAGCGGATGGCGGCACGATCTTTCTCGATGAGATCGGTGACATGAGTCTGAATGCACAGGCGAAAGTACTCCGTGCCCTGGAAGAGGGAAGAATCGAGCGGGTCGGCGGCAACAAGCAGATTACCGTCGATGTGCGTGTTATCGCAGCAACAAACAAGAACCTTCAGGACGCGATCAAGCAGACTCATTTTCGTGAAGACCTGTTTCATCGACTTAATGTGATTCCTATTCCCGTGCCGCCGTTGCGCGAACGCAGAGATGATATTCCACTTCTTGCAGTTGCGTTCGCAGAGGAAATCTGTCAACGATACGGCATGGCCCACAAGAAATTCTCGCAGCAAGCATTGCAGAAGCTCGTGACGATGGATTGGCGGGGGAACGTTCGTGAATTGCGCAACATTGTTGAGCGCCTGGTGATCATGACGCCGTCGAACACCATAGAGGCATCACAGATAGAGCAGAGTGCCAGCGGCGCGCGGACAGAATTTGATGATTTGCTGAGTCTGGGGGGAACGTTTCAGGACTTTAAGGACAGAGCAGAGGCCGCGTACATCAAGAAAATGCTGGACGAGCATCGCTGGAATATCAGCAAGACCGCGGAGGCGCTGGACATCCAGCGCAGCCATCTGTACAACAAGATGAAAAAATTTGGCTTGGCGAGAGGAGATGAAGAGTCGGCCGAATGAAGAATTTCCTCATTCCTCATTCCTCATTCTCTGTCTCACCGCTTCAAACATAACCAGCGCTCCAGCGACGGAGGCATTCAACGATTCAATTTGTCCCCGCAGCGGAATCTTCACCAGGAAATCGCAGTGTTCCTTCACAAGACGGCGGATGCCTTTCCCCTCGTTACCCACCACAACAGCAATCGGCGACGTGTAGTCAACGCCGTCGTAACGCTTGTCGCCGGCCCCATCCAATCCTATGATCCAGAAGTCCTTCTTTTTCAGATCCTCAATTGTGTTGACGACGTTTGTCACTTCAGCGATGGCAATATGCTCTGTCGCCCCGGCAGATGTTTTGGTGACCGTTGCATTCACCGGAGCGGAATGATGTTTTGGAACAACAACGCCGTGGACTCCTGCACACTCCGCGGTTCTTACCAGCGCCCCTAAATTGTGAGGGTCTTCGATCTCATCGCAAATGAGAATGAACGGACGCTCGTTGCGCTGACCGGCCACTGCGAGGATCGTATCGATACCAACGTACGCATGCTTTGGCTGCAAAATTCCGACGACACCCTGGGTCATCTGGTCATTTGCCATTTCACGGAATTGTTGGCGGTTGACTTCACTCACTGGAACATTGCGCTGTTTTGCGAGTGCACGGATTTCTTCGATAGGCTTCCCTTGAATGCCGGTAAGCAGAATGATCTTCTCAAGCGATGTTCCAGCCTTGAGAGCTTCAACGATTGGCTTTCGGCCGACAATCATTGCGGACATAGTATGCAGCGGGTTATGGAAGGAAATCGTGAAATGTTACTGCGCTGTGCGTTGCTTTCGAGCCAGAAGTTTCTCAATGCCCCATCCCACGAGAAACAGTGCAATGCCAATGATGCTGAGGTAAAGCTCTATCCAGAGTGTGGGGCTGTTGATTCCCAACACCAGACCAACAAAAACGGACGCAATGCCCAGTGCTTCAAATGCCTTTGCGATAACGTGCATCATGCATCAGTGGCGTCGTGGAATTCCTGCTCATCATCCAATGACCCGCTCTGCCGATCGGTCGCAATTTGCTGCAAGCGGATCTTCAGCCTCATTTCATTGAGCCGATGTTTGAACGCGTATCGTTTGTTGATGTAGACAACCGGAAAATCTTCTTTGAATTCCTCAAAGTTCGCCTCGCCGGGAATCAACTTGATCACCTTCAATGTGAAAGGAATCTCAGACTTCACTTTCTCCAGCACGGCTTTTGCCTCGTCACACAGGTGGCAATCCTCTTTTGAGTACAACTCAACCAAGATCATGATGTCGTGGGGGTCTTTTGACGAAGCCAGAGGATCCATCCCACTCCGAGAGCAAACAGCGGGATACTGATCAGCTGGGCCTCAGAAAGCCCGAGGATGAAGCGCGGGTTGAGGCGGAGGAATTCGATGCTGAACCGAAAGAGACTTGACATGACAAGATAGATCGCGAAAAGCATGCCGTCAGGATAGTTCCGTTTTCGGAAATACTTCCACATTAAAACAAAACCGGCAACTCCAAAAAGCATTTCGTACACGGGTGTCGGGTGGCAGGGAGTGTTATCGGGGACGATGCCGTTGGGATATTGACTCGTCACTTCGGGGAAGATAGCAAATGCACGCGAGGGCGGATACGTTCCATGTTCGTAGTTAGTTACCCACGGCAAATTGGTGGGCATGCCGTAATCGCCGTCGCCGGCAAAATGGCACCCGAGGCGGGCGACGCCATAGGCAAGAATCAATGCAACGCCAAGTCCGTCGATTACCTTGAGCACGGAAATCTTCTTGAAGCGCAAGTACAGGATGATTGCCGCCATGCCGATGATCAATCCGCCATACCACGTAAGACCGCCCGCCGAAAATGCCATGTCGATTGGCGCACGAAGGAACATGCTCCAATTCTCGATCAAATGGAAAACCTTTGCGCCTGCGACGCCGAAGAGGAGAGCGATGATGGTAATGTTGCTGGCGAGATTCGGATCGATCTTCTTGCGCTTGAGTTCGAGTGAGAGTATGTAACTTCCAAGCAGAAACCCGATGCCAAGCATCAAGCCGAAGCTGTAGACTTTGATCGGTCCGACTTCAAAAAGAATGGGGATCATAC
>CAYJNF010000156.1:0-8226 GCA_964370915.1 uncultured Chitinophagales bacterium | reverse complement strand
CGCAGGTACCACTCCGACCCAGAACACCGGTCGCAGCTGATCGGCAAACACCGCCATGAAAATTATCGCGAGGCCCGGACCCACAAACGCGCCGATAGAATCAAGCGCTTGTCGTAATCCGTATGCTGCGCCGCGCATTGCCGGCGGTGTAATGTCTGCGATCAGGGCGTCGCGGGGGGCACCCCGGATGCCTTTGCCAACACGATCGACGAATCGCGCACCGATTACCCATTCGATTGATGTTGCGAGCGGAAACACAGGCTTGGTAATTGCTGCAAGCCCGTACCCAACTACAAGCAAGAGTTTACGCTTGCGTATGAAATCACTGAGTGCACCGGAGAACACTTTGGTGATCGAAGCAGTCGCCTCGGCAATTCCCTCCACCAAACCTATAACAACGATGCTGACGCCGAGGCCATTCTTCATGAAGATCGGCAGCAGACTATGCACCAACTCGGACGACGCATCCATTAGCAGAGAGACGATGCCCAACGCCCAAATGTTCAGCGGGAGGCGCACAGCTGTATACGCCACTGATTTCGAAGGGGTCTCAACAGATTTGTATGGACTCATGCGGCATGTTTTTCGTCGACACGATCAGCGCACGCCACGTCTCTCTTCAGGAGCAGCGCTGCAAGTACTTACTTGTCATCCTCAGCGAGATTTCACTTCGAAACCGATTGCTTACACCGCAACCGCAGCGAACGAGTTTCTCTTGTCGAACAAGTTCTTGTACAAACCATCGAATGATTTCTCAAACGATGCAACGCCATCATCTTCGAGTTTCTGGAGAACCCAATTCATGTCAATGCCCGCGGCGGCGATATCGGAAAGGATTTTCTTTGCCCCCTGAATGTCGGCTTCGACGGTGAGTGCCGGCCTGCCATGATCGAGAATAGCCGTGTAGGTTTGCGGTGGAACGGTGTTCACCGTATGCGGTCCGATTAGTGTGTCAACATACAGCAAATCGCTGTGTGCCGGATTCTTCGTGCCGGTGCTTCCCCACAGCGGGCGCTGGACTGTCGCTCCCTTTGCCTTCAGCGCATCCCAACGAGCACCCGCAAAAATCTCTTTGAACGCCTGATACACGAATTTCGTGTTGGCGACAGCGGTCTTTCCCATGACCGGTTTGAACGTGTCATCGTCCTTCTTTGCAATCAGCTCGTCGACCAACGTATCGATGCGGCTTACAAACACACTCGCGACTGACGCAACGGCATCGATGCGCTCGCCATGCCTCGTTCTCCGCTCCAGACCGCTTATGAACGCGTTCGCAACTTCGCGATACCGCGGCACCGAAAAGATGAGCGTGACATTGATGTTGATGCCCTCATTGATTGCCTGCTCGATAGCCGGCAACCCTTCCTTCGTCGCCGGAATCTTCACCATCAGATTCTTCCTGTCGATGAGTTTCCAGAGCAGCCGGACTTCTTCTATTGTTGCCTGTGTGTTGCGCGCTTTGCTGGGAGTGACTTCCACACTCACATAGCCGTCGCGTCCTTTTGTCCTCTGATAAACAACGCTCAGGACGTCGCAGGCCATCTGAATGTCCTTCACCATCAGTGATTGAATGATTTCGGCAACATCGATATCTGATTTCGATTCGACAAGCGTGCGGATCTGATCATCATAGTCCTCGCTGCCGGAGATTGCCTTATCAAAGATTGTTGGATTGGACGTTACACCGAGTAGTCCTTCATTCACCCGTTGCTGCAACTCACCTTTCGTAATCATCGACCGGCTGATGTTATCGTACCAGATGCTCTGGCCGAGTTGCTCGAGTTTCTGAACGTTCGTCATTCTCATGTCTCCCTTATTGTTGCGCTGCCACGTTGCGTCCTGATTTGCCGTACGCAATAGGACCGCTATTCCTGTTTACTCTCAATGTCGAGAACCTTTTTCACACGCCGTACATGCCTCTCCTCATCCGTAAATCGCGCCGAAAGAAATGCTTTCGCAATCTCCAATGCAGGGGCGGGTCCGATCACCCGCGATCCAAGGCACAACACATTCATGTCATCATGCTCGACGCCTTGATGACCTGAATACGTGTCGTGCGCCAATCCCGCCCGAATGCCCTTCATCTTGTTGGCTGCAATGCACGCGCCAACACCGCTGCCGCAGACCAGTATGCCGCGGTCGGCATCCTTCGACGTAATGGCCCTGCCGATCTTACGTGCGAAATCGGGATAGTCGGAGGGCGACTCGTCAAACGCTCCAAGGTCCACGATCTGATGCCCTGCCTTCTTGAGTTCAGTTATCAAAAACTGCTTCATTGAAAACCCGGCGTGATCACCTGCGACTGCAATTTTCATCCCAAGGCCTTCCTGGCTGCCGCGACAACTGCTTCCACAGTAATTCCAAATCCCTTAAACACCACATCCACCGGGGCCGACATGCCAAATGTCGACATCCCTACAAACTCGCCGCTGCTTCCGATGTATCTCTCCCATCCCAATTTGACTCCTGCTTCAACGGCAACTCTTGCTGTAACGCCCGGAGGTAATACGCTTGACTTGTACTCGGCAGATTGTTTCTCAAACAACTCCCACGAAGGCATGCTGACAACTCGTGAGCGAATTCCCTGGGCACTGAGTTGCTCATGCGCTTTTATGGCAAGCGACACCTCCGACCCCGTGCCGATCAACACTACCTGCGGACGATCATCACTGATCAAGACGTAGGCCCCCTTCGAAACGTTCTCAGCAGAAGAAAATTTTGTCTGATCCAAAACCGGAAGTTTCTGACGCGTCGTCGCCAACACGGTCGGGCCGTCGCGATGTTCGAGCGCAAACTTCCATGCATACGCGGTTTCATTTGCGTCGGCGGGACGAAGAAGAATCAGCCCCGGTATTGCACGCAGCGCGGCAAAATGCTCCACCGCCTGATGTGTCGGACCGTCCTCTCCCAGACCTATGCTCTCATGAGTGAACACAAAAATCGTGGGATACTTTGAAAGCGCTGCCAGCCGGATTGCGGGTCTCATATAGTCAGTGAATGCAAAGAATGTCCCGCCGTACGGAATGAGCATGTCTGTAACAGCAATGCCATTCATGATCGACCCCATGCCGTGTTCACGAACACCATAGCGAATGTACCTGCCGAGCCGATTCGACTTGCTGAAATCCGTCGCGCCTTTGAACTTGGTGTTGTTGGATGGAGTCAAATCTGCCGACCCGCCAAGAACAAGCGGGAGTTTTGGCATGATGGCATCGAGCACCTTACCTTGCGCTTCGCGTGTTGCCAGAGGAGCCGCCGGATCAAACTTGGGAACATTCTCCTTCCAGATTGCTTCCCAATTCTCCGGCAGTTTTCTTTCGGCAGCTCTGCGAAATTCTTTTGCCAACTCGGGATACGCACGTTCGTACCTGCCGAACAGCGACTTCCATTCTTCCTCCTTCGCTGCACCATCTGATATCGCGTTTCGAAAAACGTTCAGCGATTCTTCAGGGATGAAGAACTTTTTGTCCACATCCCAACCGAGCTGCTTCTTCGTGAGTTTGATTTCATCATCACCCAGTGGCGAGCCATGCGCATCCGCCGTGTTGTTTTTGTTGGGACTGCCGTAGCCAATCTTCGTTCGCAGTTTGATCAGCGAAGGACGGTTCTTTTCATTCTGAGCCGCGACCAATGCCTTTCCAATAGCGGCGATGTCATTCCCCGTTCCATCGCCAACCACACTCTGAACAAACCAGCCATAGGCTTCATAGCGTTTGGCAACGTCTTCGGTAAACGCAAGTTCTGTTCGACCATCGATGGAGATGTTGTTGTCATCGTAGATGACGATGAGTTTGTTGAGACCGAGAGTGCCGGCCAGCGAAGACGCTTCGGAAGAAACTCCCTCCATCAAACATCCATCTCCTGCGATGACATACACGTTGTAGTCAATCACCGGGAAATCGTCCCGGTTGAAATACGCAGCGAGATACTTTTCCGCGAGGGCAATCCCCACCGCATTCGAGATACCCTGGCCTAATGGCCCTGTCGTGACTTCGACACCGGGTGTGTGTCCGTATTCCGGATGTCCGGGAGTTTTGCTGCCCCATTGGCGAAACTTCTCGATCTCTTCAAACGGAAGATCATAGCCCGTCAGATAGAGCAGAGAGTACAGCAACATGCACCCATGACCTGCTGAAAGAACGAAACGGTCCCGATTCACCCACTTCGGGTCTTTGGGATTGTGCTTGAGGTGCTTTGTCCATAACCTGTAGGCAGCCGGTGCCATGCCCATAGGCAAGCCGGGATGACCAGACTTCGCCTTCTGAATTGCGTCAAACGACAGGCAGCGAATGGTGTTAATGCACAGTTCATCAAGCGGCGATTGACTGGAATGCCTCTGGAGTTTTTCGAGCGTCGAAAGCTGTTCGATTGTTACTAAGGGTGAAGCTGTATGAGTTGATGTAGACATCGAATTTCCGTAGAATCGTATGAAAAGTGAAGAAACGTGCGTTGCTAAAGATAGATAAATATTTGTGAGATTCAATGATTCTATCGTTCGAGCAGCGTTGCTAAAGTTATGCGGACAGTAATTAAGGCCTGCAATTAAAGTAACGAGCAAGCTTTGTTCGTTTTGACTTTTTGGACTAATCTTTGTAAAAACTACTAAAGTTGCGGACATGGGTTGCCGATAATACTTACAGAACTTGAACGTAACTTGTACAAAAGTGCTCATACGTACGGTGCATGAGCAGTTGAGTCGGGTAATGGTGGGTAGCTACAACAAACATAGCTCACAAAGGGGAGACCATGGCACGTAGAGATTTTTCCATACTTGTGGTTGATGACGAAGAAACGTTCCGATACATGCTGTCGACGCTGATATCGGGGGCCGGCTATCAGGTCGAAACCGCACAGGACGGAGTGGCGGCAATAAACGCTGTACAAACCAAACTGTTTGATGTCGTATTGTGCGATGTCAAGATGCCGAAAGTTGACGGTATCGAAGTTCTCAAGTTTATCAAATCCAACTATCCCAACACCGAGGTTGTTATGCTTACGGGTACTGCCGATGTGAAGATTGCGGTGGAGTGCATGAAGACCGGCGCATACGATCACATTCTTAAACCAACGACATCCGACGATCTTCTAACGACGATTGAACGGGCGCTGGAACGGCAGCAACTTTTGCGCAACAATGCAGTCATGAAGAACGAACTCGAACGCCTTCAAGGCAATGGAGAAATTATCGGCGAGAGTACCGCTCTTCGCCGCACTCTTGAAATCGCCGCGAAGGTTGCACCAACAGAATCAACCGTTTTGATCCAAGGCCCGAGCGGCACGGGCAAAGAACTTGTCGCCAACTTCATCTATCAGCGAAGCGAGCGTACCTCGCAACCCTTCGTCACCGTCAACTGCGCCTCAATCCCCGACACGCTGATTGAAAGTGAATTGTTCGGACACGAGAAAGGTGCATTCACCGACGCCCGCGCAACAAAGCCGGGGATCGTGGAGATTGCAGATAAGGGAACGCTGTTTCTTGATGAGATCGGCGATATCAGCCCCACCGTACAGCCGAAGATTCTACGGTTCATACAAAGCGGTGAGTTCCGGCGTGTTGGCGGCAATCAGGTGTTGAAGGCCGACTGCAGAATTCTCTCTGCAACCAATAAGAATCTGAAAGACGAGGTACGTGAGGGACGGTTCCGCGAAGATCTTCTCTATCGCCTCAATGTTATCACGATCGAGCTTCCTTCACTTCGTCAGCGCCGTGAAGACATCCCGCTGCTTGTGCAGTCATTCCTCACAACACGGATGAAGACAAAGACGCCAAAGACGATTTCTGCAAAAGCAATCGAAGTGCTTCTTGCCTATGAATGGCCGGGAAACATACGTGAGCTGGAGAACGTTATTGAGCGCGCAGCAATCCTCTGTCAGAATAACGTCATTGAGCCACGCGATCTCTCACTGCCGAATTCTCCATTGGTCCTGCCAAGCTCCAACGGGAACGAGAGCAAGCTGGGCACTGCAATGCCGCTGAAGGACATTGAGCGTCTCCACATTGAGGGCGTGCTGAGAAGTTTCCGAGGAAACAAAACAGAATCCGCCAAGATTCTCGGCATCAGCCTCAAGACTCTCTACACCAAGATTCAGCAGTACCAACTGCGATGGAACTAGCGGCGGTCGTGATCCGCTGGCCAAACCAAATGAGTCATTGACGATTGAAGAGCTAAAGACTATATTCTTGTAGCTCTTCAGTCGTTCAATTGCCTAATCCTGTGATGATTCACTTCTCGGAACTTCTGCAACATCGAACCTTCGTCCGATTCCTTTACGTTTGTGCCTCGGCATTCGTTTTCGCCATTTGGATTTGGAGCGCTGAATCACCAACTACGTCATTCAACGGCGACTCAAGGTCAACACTGTCCGCAATTATCTATGGCACGGCTCACAAGCCATATGTTCAGCGGGTCGTCGTCCCAATAGCAACCCGAACGATCTACACTTGTATTCCCACGTCACTGTGGGATTCGCTCGAGCAGCACCTTCTTGCCATTCCGAAAGTGCAGAAGGAAATGACCCGGCTCGGATGGGAGGCGGACTTTCTTGCCGAATACCTTATCGCACTTATGCTCGCGTTTATCGCACTTGCCTCTTTTCCGATTGTCGTGAGAAAGCTATGGGACCATTTCTATGACGCCGGAAACACCATCAGCGCCATCGTCCCTGTGCTTACGTTGCTCATTCTGCCCGTGGCGTTTCCGTCGGGGCCGCACTATGTTTACGACTTCCCCACCCTCTTTCTGTTCACTCTCGGATTGCTTTTGCTACTCCAGCGCCGACGGTTGTTGTTCTACCCGGTTTTCATCATCGGCTGCCTTAACAAGGAAACAATGGTGCTTCTCACGCTCGCGTACCTTGTGATATTAAGGGAAGCTGAGACTCGCCAGCGATTGGTTATCCATCTTACTGCGCAATCTCTTTGCTTTCTCGCGGTGAAGGCGATACTCACGATCGCGTTCAGCGCAAATCCGGGGACGACGCTCGAGTTTCACATCTTCGGAAACATTCACACTCTCTTGCTTGGGTATACCTGGACATCACTTCTCATCTCTGGCGTCACGGCGGTATTAGTCTTCCATGAATTCTCAAGGAAACCGGAACAATTGCGGCGGAGTGTTGTGCTTGTTGGTGTGTTCGGCATTCTCATTTTTTGTTTCGGGACGATAACGGAACTCAGGGATCTCTACGAAGTGGTCCCTCTCGTTGCCTTCCTCATACTGCATACTGTGTTCTTCTCGTACCTTCGTCTGCCATTTTACATCAAACCACGCGCATGATGATGCCAGTTGTTTCCGTCCATAAGATTCAGTCCCTCGAGTTGCCGGCACTGCTGCCATATCGCACACTTCGCAGGCCGCAAACTCACCTTCATCAGGGGATCTTTGTTGCGGAGGGCGAGAAAGTCGTGCGGAGATTTCTCGCATCGGATTGGAAGGTGATCTCCCTCCTGCTCACACAAGAATGGCTTGATGCCTTGCTTCCCGACATTGATCCATCGCGCCTGATCAGCATCGATGTTTTTGTGGGGGAAAAAACGTTGTTGGAGACCATTGTCGGATTCCCGCTTCATCAGGGGATTATGGCGGTCGGCAAAGTGCCGATCGAACAATCGCCCGAAGAAATGATCGCGCACCTTCCTCATCCACATTTTCTGGTTGCGCTTGACGGGCTGGTTCACGCTGAGAATGTCGGGGTCGTGGTTCGGAATTGTGCAGGGTTCGGTGTCGATGGAATTCTGGTCAGTACAACATCGGCCAGCCCGTACTTGCGAAGAGCTGTTCGCAACTCAATGGGTGGTGTGTTCAAAACTCCTGTGCTTCACATTGAGAACCTCGCCGCTTCGCTTGCCTGGCTCAAGGAACGCCATCACGCACGCATCATCATCGCAGACGCTCACGCAACGCGGACAATTCACGAAATGGACTTCGGCGGAAACATCTGTATAGTTTTCGGAAATGAGGATGCAGGAGTTTCAGAGAAAGTTGAGGCGACGGCCACTGATCATGTGACCATCCCGATGTACAAATCAACCGACTCGCTTAATGTCGCGAGTGCGAGCGCAGTGATGTTGTATGAGGCGAGACGAAGAAGAGGATGACAGTACCTCCGAAGATCCCAACCATTCACCTGATAACTCGAACAGCCTGGCGCACATGGCTTCGAGAGCATTACAAATCCGAGAAAGAAGCCTGGCTGGTATTTTACAGGCAGCACACGGGGAAAGCC
>CAYJNF010000155.1:0-8228 GCA_964370915.1 uncultured Chitinophagales bacterium | reverse complement strand
GTGCAAGCCTTTTCGCCGCTGCTGGAGGGAAACGTTCCATTCACCCAGCGCGAGATCCGATGTCTGCACAAGGATGGCGGCTTCCGCTGGGTTGAAGTACGGGCGCGGCTGACACTGGATGATAATGGAAACTCCATCGGCATGTCAGGAACATTGTCCGATATTACCGAACGACGACAGGCCGAGATCGCGCTGCGCGAGAACGAGTACGCTCTCCGCAAATCACAGGAAGTAGGCGGCCTGGGGTCGTACGTCTTCGATGCGCGGACCGGTCACTGGCAGAGTTCCTTGATGTTGGATCGCATATTCGGCATCGGTGATTCATTCAATAAAGATGTCGACGGTTGGCTTCATTTTGTTCATCCCTCGAGTAGAAAGGAGATGGCGGAATACTTCAAGACGCATGTGTTGGCCAACCACAACACGTTCGACCGCGAATATCGTATTATCCGGCAGGACGATGGCACAGAGCGTTGGGTTCACGGGATAGGCAAACTCGAATTCGATGATCATCAGAATCCCATCAGAATGATCGGGACCATTCGCGACATCACCGACCGCAAGCTTGCCGAAGAAGAAATCATGAAATCCAATATTCAACTCCGGCAGTTGTCGGCACACCTGGAGTCTGTACGCGAAGAAGAACGAAAGCATATCTCCCGCGAAATCCATGACGAACTCGGTCAAGAACTCACTGCATTGAAGATGGAAGCCGTGCTGTTACAGAAGGCCACGTCACGTGGCGATCAGCCAGAGATACGAGCGATCATCCGTGACCATGCAACCTCACTTTCGGGAATTACCGACCGCGCGATTCGGACTGTCCGCCGGATCGCGTCTGAGTTGAGGCCTGATGTGCTCGACAAGCTCGGCCTGGTGGCAGCGCTTGAATGGCACGCCAAGGAATTCGAGAAGCATTCGCAAATCGAATGTGCGTTTACCTCGGATCTTAACGGAGAAAACATCGATGAGACTGTCGCGACGGCGATCTTCAGGATATTTCAGGAAGCCCTGACAAACGTGGGCCGGCATTCCGGCGCTTCGCATGTTCGGTCGGAACTCACGCGCAAGCGCCGCAATCTGGTTCTTCGCGTTGCAGACAACGGACGGGGAATTTCCGAAGACCAGATTCTCTATTCCAAATCACTGGGATTGCTCGGCATGTCAGAGCGTGCGCTCATGCTCGGTGGTAAGGCGACTGTACAGGGCAAGGATGGAGAAGGAACAGTCGTCGAAGTGGAGATTCCCATATTTGCAGAGGATTGATGCGAGCCTTCACTCCCACTCAATCGTCGCCGGCGGCTTCGAGCTGATATCGTAGACCACTCTGTTGATGCCACGGACTTCGTTGGTGATGCGCGAGGAGATGCTCGCAAGAACGTCGTGAGGCATGCGGAACCAATCGGCCGTCATGCCATCGACACTGCTTACTGCACGAACTGCAACCGTGTATTCATACGTCCGCCCATCACCCATCACCCCAACCGAGCGAACAGGTAACAGCACAACAAATCCTTGCCAGATGGAACGGTAGAGTCCTGCCTTCTTCACTTCTTCAATAAAGATTGCATCGGCTTCGCGCAAGAGGTGCAAACGTTCCCTCGTAATCTCGCCAAGCACACGCACGGCAAGGCCCGGGCCGGGGAACGGATGTCGCCAGATCAATTCATCACTCAATCCCAACTCTGCACCGACCGCGCGGACTTCATCCTTGAACAGCTCGCGGAACGGTTCGATGAGTTTCAAATTCATCTTGGCCGGCAGGCCGCCGACATTGTGATGTGTCTTGATGGTGACGGAAGGGCCTTTGAACGAAACCGACTCGATGACGTCGGGATACAGCGTTCCCTGACACAGGAAGTCCACCTGTCCAATCTTCTTTGCCTCCTGCTCGAACACATCAATGAACAGCTTGCCGATGATTCTGCGCTTCGTTTCCGGATCGGTTACGCCTTCCAGGGCTGCGAGGAAAAGATCCGACGCATCCACGAAGTCGAGGTTCATGTGAAAATTGTCGCGGAATGTGCGAACAACCTGCTCGCTCTCGTCTTTTCGCATCAATCCATTGTTGATGTGAATGCAATACAACTGGTCGCCGATTGCTTTGTGGAGAAGAACGGCCGCAACCGAAGAATCGACGCCGCCGCTGAGCGCACAAATCACTTTCTGCCCGCCAACTGTCTTGCGAATTTCTGCGACCGCCGTCTGAATGAATGAGCTTGAACTCCATCCTCCGTTGCACTCACAAATCCTGTAGAGAAAATTCGCGAGCAGCTCCTTCCCTTTCGTTGTGTGGACGACTTCGGGATGGAACTGAATACCGTAGATTTCTTTTTCCGGGTTTTTGATGGCGCAGATGGGCGAGTTTGGCGTATGACCAATCGGAACAAAATTCTTCGGAATCCTGGTGAGATGATCGCCGTGGCTCATCCAGACGGTAGTTGTTGCGTCGCCCTCTGCATTAAGCCCATTGAACAGATCCGAACTGTCGTCGACAACCAGCTCAGCGTGTCCATACTCGCGCCGGGCGGCCTTGTCAACTTCGCCGCCAAGTTGGTGAGCGATCAGTTGCAGGCCGTAACAGATGCCAAGGACGGGAATTCCGAGTTCAAAAATTTCAGGCGAGGAGATCGGGGCATCGGGCTCGTAGGTACTGTGCGGACTGCCCGAGAGGATAATCCCTTTCGGTCTCTTTGCTCTCATCTGATCAACAGAAACATTAAACGGGCACAGTTCGGAAAACACACCAAGTTCCCGAACGCGCCGGGCGATCAACTGTGAATACTGCGAACCATAATCGAGGATGAGGATAAGCTCAGAATGGGACATGGGATCCGGGTCAGTGTTGTTGTGCCCCAATATATGAAAATCTGCATGGCGGACAAAGGATCGCTAAACTGCCTGGTCGCGGATTTTTTAATTTCTGAGGGTTCAGAATTTGTAAGTGCAAAACTCATTCGCTATATTCACCCCGAAAGTTAATCCCACTTCCAGGAACCGTTATGAGTGAATCCGTGAGCACGAATGTTATAGCCGCGGCTACCGATATCTCGCTCCTAAACCGCATAGCAAAGCGCGACCAACTCGCGGTGGGTGAGTTGTACGATCGGCACGCCGGCTATCTGTATACGTTCATCTTACGAATCCTTCGCGAAACTGCAGAAGCGGAAGACACACTCCAGGAAGTTTTCTTGCGTGTCTGGGACAAAGCAGAATCGTACAATGAGTCGCTGGGAAATCCCCTGGTCTGGCTGACACGCATTGCGCGCAATCTTGCAATCGATCGGCTGCGATCACGGCTTGGCCAGGCGCGCCGCACCGAAGAGGATATCGCCACGCACGCTCACTTGCAGTCCGACGAACGCACATCAAACCCGGAGCACTTCACGGAATTATCTCAACAGCAGGAATTCGTTGTGCGGGCGCTCGCCAGCCTGCCCAACGAACAACGTGTGCTTATCGACTACGCGTATTTTCATGGTTACACACAATCCGAACTCGCGGCGCATTTCAAACTGCCACTCGGAACGGTGAAGACGAGAATCCGGTCGGGCATGATGGAACTGCGACGCCAACTTGAACACATAGCGTAACGAACGAGGCAACGAACTGACATGACAAAAGAAAAAATTCAAGAGATTGCAATTCTGAATTCTGTGGGCGCACTCGATGGACATGAACTTCAGGATTACCGCACGCTGATGAATGATGCCGATGAGCACACTCGTGCAACGTTTACCGGATGGGAATCGACCGCCATGAACCTCACCGCAACACTTCCCCTGCAACATCCTGCTCTGAGTGTCAGAGAAAAACTGATGCGTAAGATTCAGGAACTGCACGCGCATGAGCGATCAATTGAAGGTCCGGCATCTCCCCGCTTTAACCATACCGACGGCATTCACTCGGTGTTTGCCGACCATATGGAATGGAGCAAGCATCCGGTGCCGGGAGTTTCGTTCAAGCTCCTGTCTGAAAGCAAGAAGCGTGGCTACGTCACGATGCTCATGAAAGTCGAGCCGGGCACGCGATTCCCCGAACATCACCACACAGGTGAAGAAGAGTGCTACGTTATTAGCGGATCGATTACCCTCAACGGCAAGCGTCTTGGTGCAGGCGTATTGCATCATGGTGATGAGGATAGCTATCATGGAATTCTTTCCACCGACGAGGGGGCTATGTTGCTCCTTGTTGTTGCAAAAGAAGATTACATACAGCCGGTCTCATAAGAGAGTTGCACATTTCGTTCGTCCTTTCTGAATCTCCAGCCCGGGCCGGCTCCATATTGCCGGCCCAACTTGATCAAACCGACCCGGTGGATTCTACAAACCGAACACCTGCCATCTTATCACTTGCGTCATAATGAGGTGTTCTGGCGACGATGTCTGAACTTCAGACTTGGCATGACCGTTGTCTTATAACAGTGCAAAGCTGTTCTCACAAATGTTCAATAACCTGGTGGGTGAGGCTTATGATGGCTCTTGTAATAGACGATAACGACGATTATCGATCGTTGATCGGCGAGTTCCTTCTGCTGAACGGACACAAACTTATTGCAGCATCGGATGGACGGGAGGCGCGGGAGGCGTTGCAAGAGCAGAGTGTTGATCTCATTATCTCGGATGTGTTTATGCCGAACCTCGACGGCGTGATGTTCCACAGCTATGTTCGTGACGTCCTTGCCCGTCATGATGTGCCCTTTATCTTTATCTCCGGCCACGACGATCCGTATGTGTTGCAGGGAATCGAGGATCCGGAATTGGACTACTTCGTGAGCAAGAAGGCGCCACTCACAGAGTTCATGCACACCATGAATTCTGCATTTGAAACTCAAACACAGAATCGGAATCGTCAAATCGGGTTTGCGTAGATTCGTTCAGAGAGTTCCTCCCGAATCCGTCTTTGTCGTTCCCTGCCACTTTTTTGTGCCTTCCTTTTTTTGATGTTGGTGGCACCGGGGATTCTTCGTACCTTCGTCCACAAAAACGAATCGATCATTCTCCCCACAATTTGTATGACTTCGCAACGTCTGCCCAATCTCCTTATTCGAGAGAAGAGTCCGTACCTGCTTCAGCACGCGTACAATCCCGTGCACTGGCACGCATGGGGCAATGAAGCATTCGATCTCGCCCGTTCGGAAGACAAACCGATATTTCTCTCCATCGGCTACTCGACATGCCATTGGTGTCATGTGATGGAGCATGAATCATTTGAAGTGGACGCGGTTGTCAACTTGATGAACGAGTATTTTGTGAATATCAAAGTCGATCGGGAAGAGCGGCCGGATGTTGACAAGGTGTACATGACTGCGCTGCAAGCGATGGGCGATAACGGCGGATGGCCGATGTCGATGTTTCTCACGCCTGAGTTGAAACCATTTTACGGCGGCACGTATTTCCCGCCGGAGAATCGTTATGGCCGAATCGGTTTCCCAGACTTGTTACACCGGATCCATCACATCTGGAAAAACGAACGCTCAAAGGTGTACGAGTCCGCCGAAGGAATCACGAACTTCCTGAAAGAAATTCCCACCAGAAAAAACGAAGGAGGAAAACTCGAAAGCTTCCTCCTCACAACCTGCTTCGGCCAGGCAACAAAAACCTACGACGCTGAGTTCGGTGGATTCGGGACTGGGCCGAAGTTTCCCCGTCCGGTAGTCTTCAACTTTCTTCTTCGATACTTCTATCGCACAGGAGATGGTGAGGCATTGGAGATGTGTGCACACACACTGCGTGAGATGTCCAAGGGGGGAATGTACGACCAGATCGGGGGCGGCTTTCATCGGTACTCGGTCGACGCAGAATGGCGCGTTCCGCATTTTGAAAAGATGCTCTACGATCAGGCGCAGATCCTCACCTCGCTTGTTGACATCTACCAGATTACGAAGGAAGAATTCTACGCCGGGATCATGCGCGAGACGCTCGAATATGTTCTCCGCGATTTGACTTCTTCGGACGGCGGCTTCTATTCCGCAGAAGATGCCGACAGCCCTCTTCCTGAAGCTGAGCACGAGAGCGGTGAAGGAGCATTTTATGTGTGGACGAAGAAAGAAATCGACGATCTCCTCGGCAGTGACGCAAGCTCATGCTGTTTTCATTTCGGGGTCGAAGAAACGGGAAATGCCTTGCATGATCCGCAACATGAGTTTACCGGAAAGAACATTCTGTACGTGGCAAACTCTGTTGAAGAGACAGCGCAATTCGTCGGCAAGAGCGAAGCTGAGGTACGAGCCATTATTGATCGCGGAAAGAACCTGCTGTTCGAAAGGCGATCGCGGCGTCCCCGACCTCATCGTGACGACAAGGCGATTACCGCATGGAACGGTCTCATGATTTCTGCATTTGCCCGGGCGGGACAGGCGCTTGATGAGCCGCGATACATCGACGCAGCCCGGCGAGCGGCACAATTCATCTTCGACCATCTGCATGACGCATCGAGCCAAACAGTGCGGCGGCGTTACCGTGATGGCGAAGCGAAGTTCGATGGCAACCTCGATGACTATGCCTTCTTCATTCAGGGACTGCTGGATTTGTATGAGTCTACGTTTGAGGTGCGTTGGTTACAAGCTTCACGACAACTCACTGAAAAATCCATTGCGTTGTTCTGGGATGAAGCAAACGGCGGATTCTTCGATACGGCGGGAACCGATCCATCGATCCTGGTGAGGATGAAAGAGCAGTATGATGGAGCAGAGCCGACGGGAAATTCCATCGCCATAATGAACCTGCTGCGACTTGCTCACATGACGGATAGCGAAGAGTTGAGAATGAAAGCAGAACGAACGTTGATGGCCTTTGGCGATCAGCTCATGAAGTCTCCCTTCACGATGCCGCAGATGGCCGCCGCGTACGATTTCTCCATTCAGAAGGTCAAGCAGATTGTCATCTCAGGAAAACTCGACGACACAACAACACAGCAGATGATACGTTCAGTGTTTGCCCGTTACCTTCCAAACAAAGTGCTATTGTTAGCCGATGGCAACACGGAACTTCTCAAGGTACTTGGAGAACACTCGTTCGTTTCAAGTCTCAAGATGATCGACGGAAAACCAACGGCATACGTGTGCGAAGATTTTGTCTGTAATCTTCCGACGAATGACGCTGGCGTGTTCGCGAGGCTTCTCGACAAACGGTAGGTGGCAGACAGATCGCAGCGAAATGAAGTCATCAACTCAGGCAGGGCGAATCAACGTCCAGCCCGGTTTTCTGTTTGCAGCATTTTCGATGCCCGCGCTGACCTTAACCTGCTCGGCAAGTTGGGTCGCGAAGTCGCGAGCTTGCTGCTCATCGAGAAACCAGTCCGAACTGATCCGCTTCTTGAAGAAGAGTACTCTCTTATATAAACGAACAACCCACGTCTTTCCGCGTTGCGTGCTGTCTTCGAGTTTGATTGTGTACGGACCCGATGAAATCGTCATTGGTGGCGGCCTGTTAATCGATAAGGAATGTGGCTATATTGTACGCAGAAGACTGGCAAAGTTCAATTTTCATCATGACTATTCCAATTACCGCTACGCTTTCAATCCCCGATCATGAGATCGAGCTTCAGTTCACGCGCAGCAGCGGACCGGGTGGGCAGAACGTCAACAAGGTTTCAACGCGCGTAGAGCTTCTGTTCAATGTTTCGCAGTCGCCATCGCTTACTCCCGATCAGAAGACGCGCATCCTCAGCAAACTCGCGACGCGTATCGATTCATCAGGAATCCTTCATATCGCCTCGCAGGAATCGCGCAGCCAATGGAAGAACCGTGAGAGCGTACTCGAGAAATTCGCTGAGTTGCTACGCGCAGGACTTACTGTGAGCAAGAAGCGTCAACGTACAAAGCCATCGCGCAGCGCGAAGGAAAAACGGCATAAGGTTAAGAAGTCACACTCCACCAAGAAGGTGCTCCGAAGAAAACCCCGCTTAACTGATGAATGAAATTGCCGGGAACTATTGTCGATTGAGCAACAGTTCGATGAGCCCTGTATCATTCTCCCTTAAGGACTTTCTGAATGCTCTCAAGTTTTCAGAAAGGATTCCAATGTATTCGATATCAGACTCCTGTCGTCGGCCACTCCGTCGGCACGCGGCGGACGTTGCACTGACTGCTTGTTTGCCCCGACGTATCGGGGCTAAAGCCCAAGCTTTTTTTTCCCGAGTGCCACAGCCTGAAGAGCTTGTGTGAAGATCTGACTCTTCGCGACTGAAGTCGCTCGCACATGGAGAATTTTATTGATTTGAGGTCC
>CAYJNF010000154.1:7859-8236 GCA_964370915.1 uncultured Chitinophagales bacterium | reverse complement strand
ATCAAGAGAAACCAACTGGTGTCGGAATCTTTTCGCTTGAAATGTCAACGCAACAACTCGTCATGCGTTTGATGTGTAGCGAGGCAAAAGTTGATGCTCATGCGGTTCGTACCGGGCAGTTGCCCGAAGAGGACTGGAAGCGGTTGAGCCTCGCGGCGAGTCGATTGGCAAGAGCCAACATCTTCATCGATGATTCAGCGTCGATCGGGATATTGGAATTGCGAGCAAAGGCGCGACGTCTCAAGGTCGAACGGAACGTTGGCTTGATTGTCGTCGACTATCTCCAGCTGATGCAGGGACCCTCTGATTCCGAAGGTCGAGAGAAGGAGATCGCGGCGATCAGTAGATCGTTGAAGGCATTGGCCAAGGAGTTGAAC
>CAYJNF010000154.1:0-7849 GCA_964370915.1 uncultured Chitinophagales bacterium | reverse complement strand
GTTATCGCAGTTGAGTCGCGCGGTTGAAGGCAGGAATGATCATCGTCCAATCCTTTCTGATCTTCGTGAGTCCGGCGCCATCGAACAGGACGCCGATGTCGTTTGCTTTGTTCATCGTCCCGAGATGTATCTTCCTGCCGATGAACGCGAGCGATCGGCTGATCATGGTACAGCTGAGATCATCGTTGGCAAGCAACGGAATGGTCCCGTTGATGATGTGAAGCTTGCGTTTGTGAGTCGACACGCATCGTTTGAGAATCTTGTTATGGTACCGACCGGAACAGTACCGCGACCATACAATGAACCTGATGATGAGCCATTCTGAATGGAGATTCCCGAAAACCCAGCAAGAGTTGACAAAGATAGTGGGAAAAAGTAGCTTGGGTCTCGTAGGGGGAGATTGAACACCCATACGGAGGAGTCTAGCGATGAAATCTGCAAAGGCATTACAATCGCAACGCGCCTATGCGTGCGTCAAAGAGGAAGTCCGATGGTATGCGAAGAAACTCTCGCTCCACTACGGTGAAGTACCGCGGCGGTTCATCCGCGAGATGGTCACGGGCATGATCCGCAGTGGAGAGTGTCTGTTGAGTAGCATCAGTCGAGCAATCCATCGCGGGGGCATCGGTCTGCACAGCGAGGAGAAGCGGTTGAGTCATGAGATCAACAATACGACATGGACGACCGAGGCGATGCTGGCCAATCATCATCACTTGGTGGGACGCGGGTATCTGGATGCGGAGACGGTGATTGCGTTGGACTTGACCGATGTTAGCAAACCCCACGGGAGAGTGTATGAGCACCTGACGTATGTGAAGGATGGTTCGACGGGAGAGGTGGTGCCGGGATATTGGGGAATTGTCATAGAAGCGATCAAACGTAAGGGACAGCATCTTCCCTTGTTGATGCAACTCTTCAGTGATAAAGTGAAGACCTACCAGAGTCAGTTTGAGGAAATCCGCGGAGCGGTCGAACGTGTGGTGAGCGAGTTTGGGACCCAAGGACTCTGGGTGATGGATCGGGGATTTGATAGCCTGCGGAATTTTCGGTTTTTCAACAGCTTGCAGGTACGCTTTCTCATTCGCGGGTACCATGAGCGTCTGATCGAAGAACACCTCGGCGTACCGGTGAAATTACTGGCGCTGATACAGCAGAAGACCTTACGCGGTGTTGATACGTTTTACAAACAGCATGTGGTAGGCAAGCATGGGCAGAGGAGAACATGGCAGTCGTACCAGACGAGAATTCGCTACGATTACTTTCCGATTCAGATGGTCTATGGCAGCGAGGAAGAACTCGCGGAGCGCGCACGCGTGAAGTTGTTCGTTATCGTCGTCGAAGGGATACGCAAGCCGACCGAGCGGAGTTTTTTCTTTACCAATGATCCTCTCACCACCCTTGCCGAGTGCCATCGGCTGATCAAACGATACGCCCGACGCTGGAGTTGTGAAGAGGCGATTCGCTTTGTCAAACAAGAATTTGCCTTGGAAGATGTGCGCGTGCAACATTACCAGGCCCTTCAACGCATGATGGAATTTTGTATGGTGTGCTACACGTTTGTCTGTCTGTTCATCGAACGATGCACACGTCACCACAAAACGATCTACTGGTGGCTGCATGACCTGAGCCGTCGCCGACAACACCCACCTCGTTTTGCACACTACCGGATCTTGGAAGCAATACGAAAAGTGTTGAACCTCGATTTCTTCGATGAACACACTCTTTCGCCCATTTAGCAATCGGGAATCTCCACTTTCACACTCTTGCCTGCACTCTGCACATCTTGTATATTGCAATAGTTGGAACTCTCGATACGATGTATTAATTGAATCGGCACTTCGCGTTTTGTTTGGGTCCTCATTCACCTCAAACCGATGAACAAGAATTTCTGCTGCCTGAGCGTGTTGGTTCTTCTATTTTCTTTCCTCACCCCGCGAGTTTTCAGTCAACCCGCAACGAACGGTGGAGAAGATATTTCTCTTTTCGCCCGCGGGCCGGTGCGGGTTTTTACCAACAAGGATGGCTTGCCCCAAAGCACTGTCTACGCAATTGCCACCGACAGCAGCGGACGGTTATGGGTTGGAACCCAGGACGGTGCTGCATACTACAATGGACGTCAGTGGAATACCGTGAACATGCCAAACCGCTCTGTGTCGAATTATGTCCATTCAATCTTTGTCGCGAGCGACGGTGCGGTGTGGCTCGCCGCAGCACGGGGAGCAGTCCACAGGTTCTTGAATGGACGTTGGACGTCATTCGATACCTCGAACGGGTTGGGGGGTACGATTGTGCGAAGAATGTACGAAACGCGTGAGGGGTCCAATCAAAACACGTTTTGGTTCGCGACTGATCGCGGGCTTTCAAAATATGCTAACGGGAAATGGCACACGATAACGTCGCACGATGGATTGGCGGGGGACGTGGTGCATGACATTTGCCAAACCACTGACAGCACGTTGTGGGTTGCAACGGACAAAGGCATCTCGGTATTCTCTCACGGGTCCTGGCGCCTCCTCGATTCACCTGCAGGATTACGGAACACAGTTGTGCTCCGCCTACTGAGATCGACGGATGGCGCAATATGGGCCGGTGGCAACGCGGTGGTAGGACGCTTTGCGTTCGGAACGTGGCAAGTCTACGACATTCGCAGCGGGTCAGGAGACAACGGAGTGTATTCAATCTGTCAGAGTTCGAATGGTGACATGTGGTTCGGTACGCAGCACGGAGTCTGGACCTTTGATCGCACCAAAGTGATGCACTTCGTTGATGTGGGAATTGCACCAACGAGGGAAGCGAACCAACATGTCTGGAGCGTTCACGAGACACGGGATGGCAGTCTTTGGTTCGGCACCTTCCTGGGCCTTTATCGCTACAAAAGGGGGACGTGGCAGATTCTTGATACGCACATGAGCGCGCGAGAAGGCGGCACAACATCGCTCTGCGAAACGTCGGACGGTGATTTCTGGTTTGGCAACGAGCAAGGTCTCCTCCGCTTTCACGACGGTTCATGGGAGACTGTTCAGGAAGTCCGCGGGCCGGTTCTCAGTCTCGCGGAAAGCATCGATGGCGTTCTGTGGGTAAGCGTTGCGGATGGTGGTATCTATCGATATCGTCATCGGAAATGGGACAAGTTCACAAAAGCAGATGGACCCAGGAGCAACAGTTCCTGGTGCATACGGGGGACTCGCAACGGTGCTGTGTGGTTTGGCAGCGATGCAGGCGCATCGCGATTTACACGGGGGCGTTGGGATACATTTACGACTCGAGAAGGCCTCGCCGCCAACACCGTGCTCAGCATCTTTGAAGCAAGTGACGGCTCTTTGTGGTTCGCCACCACCAACGGCGTGTCACGTTATCGAAATGGGAACTGGATGACATTGAACGCACACGATGGGTTGGCTGGGAATGTCATCTACAGTATTCATGAGACACGCGACAACGCTTTGTGGTTTGGAACTGCGAGCGGTGGTGTTTCTCGTTTCGATCCTCGCTCGAATCAATGGAAGACATTTAACGACGCGACAGTACCCACATTGTCGAACAACGTGGTGTACGCTATCACTGAGGATAGCGTCGGAAGACTCTACTTCTTGACCAATAAGGGCATCACCCGGTTTGCATTCCGGGAAAACGGCACGATAGAACGGGTTGTGTACGCCACGGAAGATGGCTTGCCCAATAACGAAGGGATGCAAGGTGCATCGCTCATCGATTCGCGCGGTCGAGTGTGGGTGGGGACGACGGAGGGTGCAGCGTTCCTTGATCTCACACAAGAAATGTCTGACACCGTGAAGAAGCCGATAGCATTTGAGCACGTGCTCATCTCGAACTTCCCGACGGATCAATCACCAACAAACGGACTTACGCTCGCGCATACCCAGAACAGCATTACATTTGAATTCGCCTTGCTCTCATTGTTCAAGGAAGCGGAGACTAAATACCAGGTGAAACTCAATGGATACGATGAAGTGCCACAGCAGTGGACGAGCGATTCCAAAAAAGGTTACACGAATCTCCCGGAGGGGAAATACCAGTTCAGTGTATGGGGAAGGGACTATGCAGGTAACGTTAGCGGACCAGCGACGTTTGCGTTTGTCATCCAGCCTCCGTTCTGGAACACCTGGTGGTTCAGAGGTTCAAGTGCCTTCCTGGCCCTTGGAGCGACGTTGGTGATCGTTCGCATCTACACCGCGCGGAAAGTAAGAAAGCGGACCGCTCTTCTGGAACGTCAGCAGATGATCGAGCGCGAGCGAACAAGGATCTCGAAGGACATGCATGATACCATCGGCTCCAGCTTAACGCGCATTGCTATTCTCAGTGATCGTGTGGGGAAAGAAATGGCGCGCGAGTCGCAGGATGAACGTGCGACGGTGGAGGAGCGAGTGACATTGATCGGGGTGACGGCAAGGGAGGTGATTGACACGATGAACGAAATCATCTGGTCCCTCAGTCCAAAACATGACAGTCTCGAGAGCCTCATCAACTACACGCGCCAGTTTGTGAACAATATGTTTGAGCCGACGAGTATTCAATACCTGTTCAACGTACCCGATGCGATCCCAGATGTCAGCCTCAGTCCAGACTTCCGGCGAAATGCATTTCTCATTCTGAAGGAAGCCGTCAACAACGTCATCAGACACTCTCGCGCATCCTCTGCATCGGTATCCATTTCCCTGTCGGGAAACAGAGTGAAATTCGAGGTCATGGATGATGGAATAGGGTTTTCCGAATCCGCAACCTCTGTACGCGGGAAGCCGGGCTTTGGAATCAAGAGCATGCGCGAGAGGGCTGTAGCCTTGGGAACCGTTCTGGAGATCGCATCAGCGCCGCGGAGTGGCACAATTGTGAGGTTTTGTGCTGCACTGAAAACAATACCCCCCAATTGAGGTATTGTTGATGTCCGGGAAAAATCTAAATTCAATCCTATGAAGCTACCTGAGGTTTTCGTGGAAGACGTCAATGTCATGATCGTGGAGGATGACGAGCAAATTCGCGAAGGATTGTTGCATGTTCTGAATGAATGTTCCGGATGTCGGTGTGTTGGTTCATTCGAAAGCGGAGAGGCAGCGCTCGAAGAGGTGGAGGCTCTCGCTCCGAACATTATCTTGATGGACATCGGCCTTCCCGGTATGAATGGCATTGAGTGTCTCCGCCAGGTGAAGCAGCTATTGCCGAATGTGTCCGTGGTTATGCTCACGGTGTTCGAAGATGACGATAGAGTGTTTGATTCCATCGCAGCGGGTGCAGATGGATACCTGCTGAAGAAGACTCCCCCGTCGAAGATCGTTGATTCGCTCCGTGATCTTCAGAACGGGGGCGCGCCCATGAGCAATCAAATTGCGCGACGCGTTCTCGAGCTATTTCGCAAGAGTCCCCGCCGCGACGATACGCAGATGCTTTCGAAACGCGAAACGGAAATCCTCGACCAGCTCGTTAAGGGATACACACACAAGCAAATCGCTGAAGCCCTCTTCATCAGCCCCGAAACTGTTCGCGGTCATTTGAAAAAAATCTACGAAAAACTTCACGTCCACTCGAAAACCGAAGCCGTCAGTAAAGTATTTCGCCTTCGATCTCTCCTGAAATAGTCACATCATCCTCGGGGTGCCCCGATTCGAAAAACACCCCAATTGAGGCGTTGAGGTTTCTCTTATCGCCGCGTACCTTGTCAACGGTCTTAAGACACGACAATCCTTCCCATGTTTGCTGATGTCTTCACAGCATTGCAGCTCTCTTCGCATCCAACCAAAGGAGAAATCGTGAGTTTCCATATCGAGCGCGCAGTTCAAAACAATCTACAATACACAAAGGAGGCAACATGAGAAAAGTACAGCTCCGAGAGAACGCTTCACGTCTTCTGCCACTGACCCGGATGCTCGTTACTGTCGTGGTGTTTGCTGGTACGATCGGTCTTGGTCAGCCGTTGAACGGCGATCTTCCTGTAGCGAATAATCTCGTGGAGGACATGGTCCAGGATGGTAGTACGTTGTATATCGGTGGATGGTTTACGCACGTTGGACCAAACACCGGACACGGGGTAGTCCTCGATCAAGCGACAGGGCTCTACGACAAGAGCTTTCCGAAAGTAAACGGGACGGTTTACGCGTGTGTCAGTGACAGTCAGGGAGGCTGGTATATCGGCGGCTCGTTCTCGAAAGTTGGCTCCGTGTTACGTGGCAACGTAGCGCATATCATGGATGATGGAACGGTTGATGCATGGAATCCTGGCACCAATGGAACTGTAAGGGCGATCGCGCTCTCCGGCTCAACAGTATACTTCGGCGGTTTCTTCAGCCAAGTTGGCGGAGCGTCGAGAAATTATGCAGCCGCGGTCGACGCTGCTACTGGAGTGCCAACTGCGTGGAGTCCCGATCCCGATGGGGCCGTCTGGGCAATTGCCGCTACAAATTCCACGGCCTACATAGGTGGGCTCTTCGGTTCGATCAACGGGCAGGCTGTTCCTCGATCAAACCTCGCGGCTGTTGATGCGACCTCCGGAGCGGCGATCAGTTGGAATCCCGGTGTGGCGCTTTCGAGTGCCACCCTCCCCTTTTGTGTCTACGGCTTGCTCCTGGCCGATCACGACTCAACTCTCTATGTGTGGGGGAATATTGCTACGATCGGAGGCGCCGCGCGGAAGGGCGTCGGTGCTGTGCAGACGTACGGCAGCGCAGCCACGTTGTGGAATCCCACTGCATTGTACAACGGCGCTCCTGCGGTTGTCTATGCGTTAGCGAGGTCGGGGGATACGGTGTACATCGGCGGGAGCTTCAACAAAATGAAAACCACCGCGACGACTAGGAACAAGGTCGCGGCGCTCACCCGATTTTCAAGCGGAACAGTCTTGCCGTGGAACCCAAACATCTCCGGCGTTTGGCCCTACTCCACCACTCAGTATCCCCCTGTCGTAAGCAGTATGGCAATCTCGGAGGGAGTGGTCTATGTGGGGGGTGCATTCGGTACTATCGGCAGTACCGCGAGAAACAATCTCGCAGCCATTGACGCAAAAACAGGATTGGCGACAGAATGGGATCCTCACGCTCCGGACGGATACCAACAGCAAGCGTATGCACTCTGCCCGGCAGGGACCAACTTGTACGCAGGCGGAGGATTCGGTTCTATGAACGGCATTCCGAGAAACGGACTTGCCGCGATAGACCTGGTGACCAACACAATCACCTCATGGGATCCGGCTCTCACAGAGGATGCGCCTTGGCTGCCGGTTGTCAATCATGTCGCTCACTACGGCTCGACCGTGTATGTCGGGGGAACTTTTGCCGCCGCCAGCGGTCTGCCCAGGCGAAATTTTGCTGCCATCAGTAAAACGACAGGCCTTCCGCTTGATTTTCTCTCAACGACGACCTTTGGTTACCCTGCACCCTTCGTGGCTGCGAACGGAAGCAAACTGTATGTGAGCGGTGAATTCACAACCATCGGCGATTCTGCTCGAAACCGTCTTGCCTGCATAGACCTCACGAGCGGCAATGTCACGGCGTGGGATCCGCACATTAATCGCGATTTTCTCTATGCTATTGCGTTCTCAGGGTCCACGATCTATATGGCCGGGAATTTCGATTCGGTGGGATCGATTCCGAGACATAATCTTGCCGCAGTGGATGACGTTGTCGGGAATGCAAATTCATGGAATCCGCATACCGATCCGGTACAGGGAGTCTACGTTCGCACCATGCAAGTGTCCGGGTCAACAGTATATGTTGGTGGAGAGTTCGACGCAATCGCATCAACACCGAGAAATAAGCTCGCGGCGGTCGAGGCGGCTACAGGAACGGGGACCGCGTGGGATCCGAACTGCTCATTCATCGCGACCGGGAATGCCGGTGTGTATGAC
>CAYJNF010000153.1:4290-8253 GCA_964370915.1 uncultured Chitinophagales bacterium | reverse complement strand
AGTGAAGAGATTGCAAAACTGGGATCACCGAACCCGATTCCGCTCCTGAATCCGCTGGGACAAGAGATGTCAACGATGCGGACGTCCTTGATTCCGGGATTGCTTGAAGCTGCTGCTCGAAATCAGAGTTTTGGGAACAACGACCTTCACTTATTCGAGATTGGGCATGTGTTTTCAGAGGATTCTGAGCCTCAGCTGGTAGCGCATGTGAACGAGGGGGAGCATGTAGTTCTCCTGCAATCCGGTCATATCGAGCCGGGCTATTGGCAGGGTGAACCTGGGAAAGCAGAGCTATTCCACCTGAAGGGGGAGGTGGCTGATTTACTCGATACATCCGGGCTTGACAGTTGGCGGTTTATTTATTATCCTACCAGCGAAACTTTAGCTGATAATCCTATCTTCGTTGAAATCAATGGAACAACAGCTGGGTTTCTTGGGAAAGTCAAGGAAGATGTTTGCAAGATGTTTGGATTTGAGGGCGAGGCCTATGTGGCTGAATTGAAACTTTCGCTTCTCGAATCGAACCGAACAAAGAAGCATAAGTCTCTTCCACGTTTTCCTACAGTTCGCAGAGATGTTGCATTCATCGTGGACACGACTGTGAATGCTGAGGCGCTCGAGGAATGCATGAAGAGTAGTGGAAGTGTATTTCTGCAGGACGTGGATGTGTTTGATGTGTACGCTGGGCCAAATCTTCCCGACGGAAAGAAAAGTGTCGCATTCACGTTGTCGTTGTTGTCGCTTGAAAAGACGCTAACAGAATCAGAGATCGAAATGGAAATGCAGCGCATTGTGAAGCGGGTGGAACAACAGTTGGGCGCTGAACTCAGAAGCAACTAGCATTCACGGGACTACCATAAGGCTCTTGCGTGGATCAACTCGCCAACATCGAATCGCAGATCAAAACGTTGTGGGAGAAGGCACAGCAAGCTGGTGATGTCATAAACAGATTGCGTGAAGACAAACACGTGTTGCAGGCAAGGGTGGGCCAGTTGGAACAGGAACTCGCCCGGTTACGTTCTGACTTACATGCACGAGAGCAACAGGTTCAGAACATGTCTGCAACAGAATCAAAATCAACGCCGATACTTTCAAACGGTGAGAAGGAACAACTCACCGCGAAGGTCAAAGACTTGCTTGCAAGGATCGACGCATACTTGTAAGCAGAGGAGCTTGCGGGGGGGACTTGAGGACGGTTACTTTATCTGTCATATAGAGGCTTCAAGATGGGAACAGATAGAAAGAGCATCAGAGTAAAGATCTTTGGGTCTGAGTACCCGCTGCGGGGAGAAAGTGAAGACTTTACCCGGCGAGTAGCTACCTATGTTGATGAAATGATCACGACCATTCACAACAAAATACCCGAGCAACCTACGCTGACCGTCGCTGTTCTATCTGCGTTGAATATCACGGAAGATCTCTTCAAAGAACGCGAACGGTCGAAGGCGATGGCACTTGCTCTTGAGAGTGAAATCAGCAAACTGAATAATTTCTTCGATGCGTGCTTGCAGGAACAATAGGATCCGTGTCATTCAACGAAAGGATGAACCAGTCGCTATGGCATAGCGTCGCGTTCGGACAAGAAATAAGTCCGCACCGTCAGCCGTCTCAAACATATTATAAAGAACCAACATTTTTTATAATGGGAGCCCGACTCGTGGGCGTTGATTACACGCCTTATCCCGCTGCTCTAAGAGCGGGATTCTTGCGATAACATTCTTCCAACCTCGTTGGAAGGACGAGCGAGAGTGGGGAAGTAAAAGGCGTTCAGGCGAGCACCCACAATGTTTGACAAAGAGGTTCTTTACTAATTGACTCTTTTGGTACGGTTGTGCAGTGCGGATTTTTTTGTTTTCCGAAGTGTGTTGTGTTAGCGTTACCGCAGTACTTGTTCTCTGACTTAATATTGAAAACTGGAGGAGGTATGGACATTTATCTGCTTGTTCCGCTGGTGCTGCTTGCTTGCGGAATAAGTTTCTTCATAGGGTGGTTTCTCAACCAGCGAAGCGGGGTGAACAAACTCAACTCGGCCAATGATCGGGCAGCAAAGGTACTGGCCGATGCCGAAAAAGAAGCCGAGACCATTAAACGGGAGAAACTGCTTGAAGTAAAAGATGAGTGGTACTCGAAGAAAAAAGAATTCGATACGGATGTTCAGAACAAACGCAGCAAGCTGCAGGCGCAGGAGAAAGCGCTCAATGCACGCGAGGAGAACATCGATCGGAAAGTTGAACTGATCAACAAAAAGGAACGTGAACAGAACCAGCTCAAGCGTTCAATCGAGGAGAAGGACCGGCTGCTGCAAAGCCGGCAGGTGGAGTTGGATCAACTGATTGCAGAAGAAAATAGTCGGCTTGAACGGGCCTCGGGTCTTTCGCGTGAAGAAGCCAAGCGCATCCTCATGGAGAACCTTGCCAACGATGCGAAGACCGAAGCTGCCCATATGCTCAAGGAAATTCGCGACAAGGCGCGCGATGATGCAAAGAAGGAAGCCCAGAAGCTCATCGTACATGCCATTCAGCGAACGGCTGCCGATCATTCCGTCGAGACCACAGTCAGCGTGCTGAATATTCAAAGCGATGAAATGAAGGGGCGAATCATCGGGCGTGAAGGACGCAACATCCGCGCATTCGAGGCGGCGACGGGGGTGGATGTTATCGTGGATGATACACCGGAAGCAGTGATCCTCTCAGGGTTTGACCCGTTCCAACGCGAGGTGGCTCGCGTATCGCTGGAGAGGCTTATTGCCGACGGACGAATTCACCCGACGCGTATCGAGGAGATCGTTGAAAAGGTTCGTACCGAGCTGGAAGAAGATGTGTTGAAGACGGGCGAGAACACCATGCTCGAAATAGGACTGCATGGCGGACACAAAGAGGTTCTCAGACTCGTCGGGAAAATGAAGTATCGTTCAAGCTACGGCCAGAACATGCTGCAGCACAGCATTGAGGTGGCCTTCCTGACGGGCATGATGGCCGCAGAACTCGGCCTCGACTCAAACCTGGCGAAGCGTGCAGGCCTTCTTCATGACATCGGCAAATGTGTGGACAAGTCGATTGAGGGACCACACGCACTGCTCGGATATGAAATTGCCAAGAAGTATGGAGAACACCACATCGTTGCGAATGCCATTGGTTCGCATCACGATGATATCCCGATGGAATCTCCGATTGCTGCGCTTGTGCAGGCGTCCGATGCGATCAGCGGAGCGCGACCCGGAGCGCGGCGCGAATCTGTCGAGGGATATGCTAAACGCTTAGAGAAACTGGAGACGTTTGCGAACTCATTCCAGGGAGTTGAGAAGACGTATGCCATTCAGGCCGGGCGTGAGGTACGCGTTGTGGTTGAACCGACAAAAGTCGACGATGCACACGCCGACCAGCTCGCGCATGACATTGCTGCAAAGATTCAGCAAGAGATGGAATATCCGGGACAGATCAAAGTTACTGTCATCAGGGAATTTCGATCGACTGCGATTGCAAAATAACCAGAGGGGATGAGGGAAAACCTCGTCCCCTTTTCCATACCATCCCACCTCACGCGTGAAAACTGCATCAACCAAAAACTTTCTTCGAGTCGGCATCACGGGCGGCATTGGAAGCGGCAAGAGCACGGTGTGTGCGCAATTCTCCAGTCGCGGTCGCACAGTTCTGTGCGCTGACGAAATCGGACGGCATCTCACGGATACGGACGATCAAATCAAAACAGCAATTCGAAACCGGTTCGGTGATGGTGTTTTTCTTCAGAACGGCCTGGTGGACCGGAAGGCTCTTGCAGCGATCGTCTTCAACAACAAATCTCTTCGGCAAAAATTAGACGCGATCATTCATCCGGTTGTCTTCAAAGCAGTTGAGTCGTCAATTGCCAACCTTTCTCTCGCACAGAAGAGTCCATACCTTCTGGTTGAGGCGGCCTTGATTTTCGAAAGTGGAATGGACAAGAAGCTCGACTACGTCATTGTGG
>CAYJNF010000153.1:0-4280 GCA_964370915.1 uncultured Chitinophagales bacterium | reverse complement strand
GGAGCGTCGCATCAAGCGTGTGGTGGATCGGGATCACGTTTCCCGCGATTCAGTCATTGCTCGCATGCGTTCTCAAATGGATGTGGACCAGAAGCTGAAACTGGCCGACTTCGTTATCGATAATGATGGGTCGGAACAAGAACTCCAAAGAAGAGTGGAATTTCTCGACACTCTTCTTTCACGCATGTGTACAGCATAGAGGTGTAGCCGAAAACCCGTTGAAAGCAAAATAACCGCCATGACGCCAAGGAAAGATTTCGAAGTCGGCAAGGAACAACGGCATTTCAATTCTGTGACCTTGGCGTCTTGGCGGTGAAGATTTTTTCTCTGGGGTTTTCGTCCGTACTTCTAGCGGATGTCTGTTTAAGGAATGTCAACACAACAAGGTGTTGCATAAGAGTTTGGAATCAGATATAATTGTTCGCCGCAGACACCAGTTCATAACCTTTCACTAATGAGGAGGTATAGATGAACGCCCAACTAAAAGCCAAGATCATCAATATCATGTTGTTCCTATTAATTATCCTTTGCTCTGGCTGCTGGGACGAGTGTGGATGCTTATAGTATGTTGAATAGCTTCTCCTCGAATTCTGTCGTCACAAGAACGGTTTACCATTACAACACCAAGGAGGAATAATGAAACGTTTAGCCATTTTTCTTTTGTTACTGTGTGCGGTCGAACCAATGTTCAGCCAGGCGAAGTGGGGAGGAGTTGCCCGCCAGGTGGCGATGGGTGGCTCCAGTTCCGGAGCGGGAGTTGTGTTGAACCCGTTTATTTGGGAAGACCCGGCGTATCTGCTGTTGAACCCCGCCTATCAGGCGCTGTACAAGGATTATGTGTGGATGAATATCGGTGGCGGGATTCTCACGGGACTCACTACGCTTAATAACGGCTACGGTCAGCAAAGTGCCGGATTGAATTTTGCGATTAACGACCAGCTCACGGTTGGAGCAGTGCTCAGCTTCGATCCTTCCGCGGCAAACAATGTCAGCGGCTTGATTGCCGGGACGGGCGGACTTGGCATTGCGGCCCCGACGTTTACTGTACTTCAGCGCGCCCCGCAAACCATGCCGCAAATTCAAAACGTGTGGGAGGCGTTAGTCTCGTATGATGGAAATGGCATCGACCTTGGATTCGGGTTCATGTACGGAAATGCCAAGAACGAATCCAACAGCAACCAGACTTTTGGTACGACAAGTGGGTCGAGCAATTCTGAAGCCTCGGCGCGCATGTTCGGCATCCGGGCTGGCGGCATATTTGATCTTGGAGGAGGCAATTTCGTTGATGCTGCGCTCTCATTCCGAACCGACAAGGCAACCGACAAGTTCTCGACGACAACACCAACCGCGACAACAAACGGCGGCGAATACTCGGCAAGCGGAACAGAATTGCAGGTGACCGGACGAGTAAAACTCAAGATGTCGAACCGCATGAGTCTTATTCCCTATGCAGCGTTTGGAACGATCTCGGCCGAGCCTAAGGAAGACGTCAAACCAACGGCTGCAACTGCGGCAACCACTCGCTCAATCAAAGGTTCAGCAACATTGCTTGCCGTGGGCATTGGTCCGGAGTATCGTACAGCCGACATCTACATGGCGGCGGGCGTCAGCTTTTTGACCGCGAAGGGAAAAGTTGAGTACGGCAAAACCGCTGTGACGACTTCGACGGGGACAGTTCCCGACACGGCCATCACATTGACTTCCACGTTTACCGCTGTACCGGTATTCAATATCGGGGGCGAGTGGTGGTTTACAGACTGGTTGGCTGGTCGCGCCGGCTACTACAGAGCTCTCGGCAGCAACACCACCAAGACAGAAGGAAAGTCCAGCACACTGCAGACTTCCTTTACCAGCGAGACGATCGTGACTGCGCCAACGAGTGCCATACTCTTGAGCGGTCTGAACGCCTCGACATATGATGGCATCGTCACACTCGGTGTGGGTTTCCGGTTTGGCAACTTCTCGCTCGATGCAACGGTGAGCGAAGAAGCGTTGCGCCGCGGCTTCGGCCTTGTCGGTGCTCAAGACAACATCAACTCGTTCGGATACATGAACGCGAGTTATAGCTTTCGCTGATTGACAGCAAATAGTATTCTCTCTGGAGGGCGATCGGAATGTTCCGGTCGCTCTCACTGTTTTGTGATTGAGGGAAACGCTTGGTATGGCACTGTTTTCATTTCTTCCCTCTTTGTTTGTATCTTGAAGTCGTTCGGTTTGTATTTCCTCATTGGCGGATTAAAACTTCATGACTCATCGCTTTGACTTTCTCGTTATCGGTACCGGCATTGCCGGACTTTCCTACGCGCTGAAGGCCGCCGAAATGGGTACCGTGGGAATGATCACGAAGAAAGAACGTGCAGAATCGAATACGAATTACGCGCAGGGCGGCGTCGCCGCCGTCATGTCGCAGCTCGATTCGTTCGAGTTGCATATCCAGGATACGCTGTCCACCGGCTGCGGTTTGAGTCATCGCGATGCGGTCGAGGTGTTGGTGAAAGAAGGTCCTGATCGATTACATGATCTGGTGAAGATTGGCGTGGAGTTTACCCGCAAGGCTACCGGTGAGCTTGATCTCGGTCGTGAGGGAGGACATTCCATCAACAGAATTGTACACTCACGCGATTTAACCGGTCGTGAGATCGAGCGCGCACTCATCGCGAAAATTACTTCTCATCGCAATATCCAGGTCTTTGAAAATCACACTGCCATCGAGCTTCTGACCAATCATCATGCGGTGCAGCAACGCGATGTCGCGCCGGGCACTATCCAATGCTGGGGCGCTTACGCATTGGACGACCGGGGACGCGGCGTTGATACATTCATAGCGAAGGTCGTTTTGCTCGCAACGGGTGGTCTCGGCCAGGTCTACCTTCACACAACCAATCCACAGATTGCGACGGGTGATGGTGTGGCGATGGCGTACAGGGCGGGGGCACAGATTGCCAACATGGAGTTTATCCAATTTCACCCGACGACCCTTTACAATTCCGGCAGTCCGTGTTTCCTGATTTCGGAAGCAGTTCGCGGCCACGGCGCAATTCTGAGAACGGTTGATGGTGAAGAATTCATGCAGAAGTATGATGCTCGTAAATCGCTTGCTCCGCGTGATATTGTTGCGTACGCAATCGACACGGAACTGAAGCGACGCGGTGATGACTTCGTCTATCTCGACCTTCGTCATCTCGATGCAAGCGATGTGCAGCTTCATTTTCCCCATATCTACAACACCTGCCTCACCAAGTTCAAGCTTGAGATCACGAAAGAACAGATTCCGGTTGTGCCGGCCGCTCACTATTCCTGCGGCGGCGTTGTTACCAACATCGATGGCGGGACTACGATTCGCGGACTCTACGCGTCGGGAGAGGTAAGCATGACCGGGGTTCACGGGGCAAACCGTCTGGCGAGCAACTCGCTCCTGGAAGGTCTTGTGTTTTCTGATCGGGCGGCGAGACACGCAGGTGAGTTCTTGAAATCGTATGCGTTGAACATTCCCGAGATCAAACCATGGGACGATAGCGGCACATTCAATAGCGAAGAATGGGTGTTGATCTCGCACAACAGAAAAGAAATCCAACAGATCATGTGGGATTACGTCGGCATTGTTCGATCGGATTTGCGTCTTGAGCGTGCCATGCGGCGGTTGGAGTTGATCAAGAATGAAGTCGAAACATTCTACAAGAAAACGAAAGTAACAGAGGGGCTTATTGAATTGCGCAACCTCGCACAGTGCGCGACGCTTATCATTGCCTGCGCCAGGAAGCGAAAAGAAAGCCGTGGACTCCACGTCACCACCGACTATCGCTCGCCGAATGACAAGGAGTTTCTTGTGGATACGATCGTGGATTAGCTGCATCGGCCTTTTGCTTTTCGAGGCCAGTAAAGTTGTTGTGCATTGGAGCAACATTCTATTGGACATTGACCAAGATGATCTCTTTCAATAATGATAAACCCCACTGTCACTGCGCGGTATTCGGCGCATTTGGACATCCTTCGGTAGCCCAGTTTACGTACTACGGACTGCTCGCCCAGCAACATCGCGGGCAAGAAGGTTCGGGAATCGTTACATCGGAGTTTGACGAGAAGCTCAGGCGGCATCGATTTCATGTTCACAAAGACTTCGGTCTCGTCAACGACATTTATCGAGACGAGAAATTGTTGACGCAACTCCTACGCGGCAAGCTCGCTATCGGGCACAACCGGTATTCTACTGCCGGCGCCGCTGACAACAAGCTCAACATTCAGCCGCTTACGGTCATCTACAAAGGGGGAAATCTCGCGGT
>CAYJNF010000152.1:3506-8339 GCA_964370915.1 uncultured Chitinophagales bacterium | reverse complement strand
AAAAGTCCGGCGTGAATGTTCGACTGCACCGCATCTGCAACCGGCTGGAGAAATGGCCGTGCATTGTCGCCAACAAACTGGCTGACTTCGCGGGCAAACTCCTGCGCTGATGTTTCAGAGAATGAGAGAACAAACAGAATAAGAACTGCCGCCCTGATGCCCATTACTTGCCACTGCGTCCGCTCAACCATTTCTTAAACGACGATTTCTTTTTGTATGATACTCAATCCCCCAGGCACGTTCCGACCGCCCGCGCTGCAAACACAAGCTGTGAATCCGTGGGCACGAGGCGCTGTTTGCCCACCGCATCCTTCAGGGCAACTGTGACAACGTTGTTCTGCTGCAGGCTCGTCATTACTCCGAACTCACCGCGTGATGCTGCCTCGAGGGCTACAGTTCCAAAACGCGTGGCGAGAATTCTGTCGAACGCGGTCGGGCTGCCGCCGCGCTGCACATGCCCGAGCACAGTCACACGCGTTTCGAGGCCCGTCTCCTCCTCAATGCGTTTGGCAACCAGTTCGCCGATGCCGCCAAGTTGCACAGGATCGGTCCGCTTCTTGTCCATCTGTTTTACACTGATATCTCCACCAAAGGGTCTTGCCCCTTCCGCCACACACAAGATGCTGAACTTTGCTCCCTTGCTCCGCTTCAAGACTGCTTCGAACACCTTGTCCCAATGGAACGGGATTTCCGGAATGAGGATGATATCTGCGCCGCCGGCAACACCCGCACCGAGGGCAATCCATCCGGCGTAGCGTCCCATCGTTTCAACGACAATCACGCGGTGATGTGCCGAGGCGGTTGTCTGAAGGCGGTCGACCGCTTCCGTGGCAACTGCGCGGGCGGAGTCATGGCCGAATGTAATATCCGTTGCGTCGAGATCATTATCGATAGTCTTTGGCACGCCGACCACATTGAGTCCCATCTCAAACAACTTGTTGGCGATGATCTGGGTCCCATCTCCCCCAATCGTGATTAGGGCATCGAGTTTCAGGTTGCGATAATGTTCAATGACCTGCTGCGATGCATCAACGATGCGGATATTGGCACCGGCGCCCATTGGAAAATGGAACGGGTCCCCTTTGTTTGATGTTCCGAGAATTGTGCCGCCCATGTTGATGATTCCGGTAACATCGCGTGGTGTGAGTTCCCGATGCGATCCTTCCACCATTCCTTCGTATCCATCAAGGATGCCAATGACGGTTGCGTTGAAGTGGGACATAGCCGGTTTTGCTACGCTGCGAATAACAGCATTTAGGCCGGGACAATCACCACCGCCTGTGAGAATGCCAATGCGTTTCAGTTTCATGTATTGAGTCCCAGATATTGAATTGCGTCACCACGTTCATTCAGAGTCGCTGACGAGAGCGTGGTCATTTTTGAGTCTGCATAATATATTAAATCGCGGCGATTATTGTGAACATGAATCTTGCGAGTCGTTCAAATCTTTTGTTTCTTGTAATCACACCATGACTATACTCGACGAATACAAGAAATCTCTAAAAATGGCAGAGGCGGAGGAGATTCTTGATCTCCTAATCTATCGCCCCGCCGCTTTTGTGGTTGTCAAGCTGATTTATCGGCTCCCGATTACTCCCAATCAGGTAACGTATGGATCTTTGATTGCCGGGTTGATCGCTGCATTTGAGTTTTCGCAGGGCAACCCGACGGGATACCTGTGGGGAGCAATCTGGTTTGCGATTGCAAACGTGCTCGATTGCGGCGATGGCATGCTCGCGCGACTCCAGAAGAGTGGCACACCGCTGGGACGAATTGTCGATGGCATTGTTGACTGGATTTCGAGTGTCGCGATTTTTTATGGGTTGGGAGTTGGGATGACCGCGCAAAATGCCGAACCAATGTACTGGCTTCTGGCAATCGGGGCAGGAGTGCTTTCCGGCTATCACGCAATGGTCTTCGACAAGCGGCAGCAGGAATACATCTCGACCGTGAGGGGCGAGCGCAATTTCGTCGAGCGCGAGAGCGAGAAGATCAACGCCGAAATGCAGAAAGGCGGCAACCCGTTTCGCAAGTTTGTTCTGTGGGTCTATCAATCGTACATGAAGGTCCAGGAACGTTCGCAGGCACAGAAGACTCTACCCAAACAATATCCACCCGATACATACCGGCAGTTCAACAAGACCATCATGCGTTGGTGGACATTTCTGGGACCAACCACAAATCGTAGCCTGCTGATTATCGCCGGCGCGTTGGCGCAACCCGAGTGGTTCTGCTGGCTGGTCATTATCCCGCTTAATATCTACTTAGCCGGCATGCTGTTGTGGCAGGGCACCATCACTCGCCAACTCGACAAAGCCATCGGCAACTCTTCTCTTCACTCATCAACCGTCGCCGCCTAACAAATCGGATTTTCGAAGCATCGAGATATTTCCTCATAACATTTACTTGAAAGGCACCCTATGGGACAGATTGTCTTGGATCGCAATGAAAACCAGTATGGTCCGTCGCCTGCATGTTATGACGTGCTGCGCCACGCCAATCTTGAGCAGCTCAGTCTTTACTCGCGCGACTTCGCCAAGGGACGAAAGAGTGAGCTCTCGCAACGGCTGGCCGACGAGATCGGCATTCCCGAAGAACGTGTATTGCTCAGCTACGGCAGTGAAGATATGCTGAAGCAAGTTGTTCACTGCTATTTGCATCAGGGCGAGCGGCTCTTGCTGCCGCAGCAATCGTGGTGGTACTATAAGAAGATTGCCAAGGAGGTGCATGGCGACCACGTTGAATATCCGCTGTATGAACGGGGTAGCAGGTTCGAGTTCGATGTCGATGACATTATCCGGTTGTACCACATGCACAAGCCTCACGTTATTCTCATCGCATCGCCGAACAACCCAACGGGCAGCAGCATGAAACAGGCCGATCTTTCCCGGCTGATAAACACGTGTTCTTCCTCGGTGATCGTTCTCGATCAGGCGTACTACGGATTCGAAAACACCGACAACAATCATCTCCGGGATTTCCTCAACGCTCATCCCCGGCTGGTTGTTCTTCGAACGTTTTCCAAATACTATGCTCTCGCCGGACTCCGGATCGGGTACACATGCGTCGGCGCCGACCTGTCGCATCTGATCGAATTCAGCGCGCGGTATTTGGGCTACAATCAACTCACGGAGAAGATTGCCCTGGCTGCGCTATCCGACAAGGCATACTATGAACGCATCAACGGCTATATGCGTGAAGACAAGGCAATGTACATTCGTGAGATGAACAAGCTCGAAGGCTTCAAAGCGTTCGAGTCGGATGCAAACTTCATGCTTGTGCGTTTCCCTGTCGAGCACAAAAAACTGTTGCAGGACGGCTTGAAGCAACGAGGAGTGATCGTCAAGTTCCTCGATGACCCGGGTGTAACAGACTGCATTCGCATTACGATTGGCACGCGCGAACAGAACGCTCTTGTCGTGGCTGCGTTTCAGGAATCTGTCGCGACGTTTGCGATACCCGTCGAGGTGGGGAGTTGACAACTGCCGTTATCCTGGCAGCCGGAACCGCAACACGACTCCGCCCACTGACAGACAACATTCCGAAGTGCCTTCTGGAAGTTGGCGGGAAAACGCTCCTGCAACGCAATCTGGAATCCCTGAAGAAGAACAACATCCGGCGACTCGTGATTGTGACCGGGTTTCTCGAGCAGATGATTCAGTCGTTTGTTCAGACTCTGCATTTTGATGGTGAAGTCGAGTTTATCTCGAATCCCGTGTTCGATCAAACCAACAACAACTACTCATTGTGGCTTGCACGCACGGCTGTTTCCGGACACGACATGGTTTTGTTGGATGCCGACATTCTGTTCGACCAACGCATCCTGGCCAACCTGCTTCGCTCGCCTCACGACGATGCCTTGATCATCCGGCGAAGCGATGCACTGGGTCATGAAGAGATTAAATGCGAGCTTGATGGGACAGGAGCCGTTCTGCGAATCGGAAAGCACCTTGATCCCGCAAAGTCTGCAGGCGAATCGCTCGGTCTCGAAAAATTTTCCACTGCAACTTCAGACAAATTGTTTGACGTCCTTTCCCGCCGGCACGTGCACAATGAATTCTACGAGACGTCGTTCCAGGAAGTGATCGACATGGGAGCAAAAATCTATGCCGTCACCAGCGATGGCCTTCCCTGCATGGAAATCGATACGCCGGACGATTTGAAGTCGGCTGCCGAACTCGCCAAGAAGTTAGTGTGACTGCGAAGTATTCATATGCATCATCCGTAAAGTCAGACGTCTCAGACGAGCTGATCAACACATATCTCATACGCCCCCTCGCAGGCATCATCGTTCGCATTCTTTTCCACACTCCCATCACCCCTAATCAGGTGACTATCGCATCGACCATTGTCGGGATGACTGCCGCGTACTTCTATGTGTCCGGAATTGCATTCCAGACTTTCGCCGCGGGACTCCTGATCACCGCCAAAGACATACTTGACTCGGCGGATGGACAACTCGCCCGGGCAAAACAACAGTTCAGTCGCAAAGGACGGTTTCTCGATTCCATCGGCGATTTCCTCGTCGACGTTCTTGTGTTTGCCGCGATCACGTATGCCCTGTTTGTTTCCAACGGAACATGGTACGTGATCGGTCTTGGCGTACTGGGCTTCTTCAGCACAACTCTTCGGGTTTCCTATCACGTTTTTTACCAGGCATCCTTTCTGCATCAGCAGGATCAGTATCGAACGAACAGAATTACCGAAGAGGTGCGGAAGGAAGATCTCGATTCAGACACTCTTACGATTGGCCTGCAAGAGACGTTTCAATTCTTGTACGGCTGGCAGGACAGACTCATGTTGAGGATTGACGCGTGGTGTCGAACAGGGTCG
>CAYJNF010000152.1:0-3496 GCA_964370915.1 uncultured Chitinophagales bacterium | reverse complement strand
GCATGAACGACAGCCTATGGTACGGAGACCAACTGGGATTGCGGCTTTCCGGCTTCATGGGATTGGGCACGGAGTTGTTTCTCTTGATGCTCTTTTCGATTGCCGACAAACTCGGTGCCTACCTGCTTCTCAATGTCGTGGTGCTCAATGGTGTGTGGATTGGTACTATCGGTTATCGCAAATGGGTTCTTGCGAAAAAGCTTACGCGGTTGGACTCTGGCGTCTAAGCCCCTCAACAATGCTGAAGTGTTGATCGATGGAAATGCCAAGCGACGTGCGGAGTTGCTGTGTTGCATTCGGATCGTCGACAGTTTTGTCTCCGCCTTCAATCATCTGCCGTATTGCTTCGGTATAGAGTTCCTGTCGCACCGCGCGCTCCATCACGCCATGATCGTTTTCATTGATCCCCAGCGAGGTACGAATGGCTTTCAGAAGGGCAACTTCCTCGCCGCCGGGCCTTGCTTCGGACCACATGTGTTTCAAGAAACTGCGGTACAGGGTCACTGCTTCTTTGCGCAACGATGAACGACGTTCGTTCATCACGCGCTCTCTGGCGTCTTCCTCGCGTTTCCACAGCATACCGCGATTCGTCCGCTGTTCAAATACGCGTCGGGCCTCCTCTTTGCGATTGAGATCATTCAGAATGTCCATTTCGAAATCCTGCGCTTTCGTGTTGGCAGGATCAATTGCATAGATGGTTTCGATCTCGGCCCGCGCCCGATCGAATTGACGATGCCGGTAGTAATCATCGACCCGTTTGAGGGTCATCTCGATCTTGGATTTTCGAATTGAGCGTTTCTCTTCCTCCTCGCGTTCCTTGGCGCTGTGTTCGGCAATCTGTTTTTGGAGTGATTCCACGTTGCGCAGATGTTCTTCACGCCAGCGGCGGGCACCTTCGGATTTCTTGATTTGAACCTGTCGTGTCTCGAGGATTTCCGCTTCCAGCAGTTTTGCCTCTGCGTCGTCCGGATTGACGAGGTAGATCTTTGTCACTTCCTTCATCGCATCTTCGTGACGCCCTTGTGCAACGCATTCCCTGGCGGCCTCAAGATACATGCGCAATTTCTTCTGCTGCGCGAGTCTGCGACCCTCGGCAATCGCCTGACGAACTGCCTCTTCGTGAGTTTTGGTCAGTTCATCTTGCTCACGGGTCGAGCGGTCGATCTCCGCCTGACGCAAGCGTTCCGCCTCGAAATCCTTCCGACTTTTCTCCTCCACCAACCGGCGTTCTTCCTCTTCCAGCCGATGGGCTTCCACTTCTGCCTTGCGTTTCGCTTCCAGCTCGATGCGTTGCTGTTCTGCCTCAAGCAGCTTTCGTTGATCTTCAGCAACGCGGCGCTGCTCATCTTCTATTTGCTGCCGGTATTCTTCCTCAAGGCGCTTCCGCTCTGCTTCTTCTTCCCGCAATTTCGCTTCACGCGTTGCGCGATCTTGTTGGTCGGCAAGCTCGATCTTCCGCTGTTCTTCGTCAAGTCGCGACTGAAGCTCCACCTCAATGCGTTGCTGTTCTGTTTGTAGTTTTTCCGCCGCTTCCCGTTCCAGTCGCTGGCGCTCGGCCTCAAGTTGTCGCTGAGCGTCCTCGTGAATACGCCTCTGGGCTACCTCCTCTTCCAGTCGCTGGCGTTCAGCCTCCGCCTCCTGGCGTGCGGCCTCTTCCTCAAGGCGCGCCGCTTCGTCCCGCCGACGGATGTCTTCAGCGGTTTTTAGAGCGGCTTCGCGCTCGATTCTCTTTCGTTCCGCTTCAAGCAGCCGATGCTGCTCTTCCGCGAGCCGTTTCCGTTCCTCTTCAATCTGCTGTCGGAATTCTTCTTCAATGCGCTTGCGTTCCGCTTCTTCCGCTTTGCGTTTGGCCTCAAGCGCTTCCCGTTCGCGTTGGCGCTCCAACTCCAGTTTTCGGTGTTGATCCTCCAACCGGACCCGCAACTCTTCCTCAATGCGGCTGCGCTCTGCATCGAGCCGCACTTGCGCCTCGGCTTCAATGCGTTTGCGTTCTTCCTCAAGTTGTTGCCGCGCCTGGTCGGCGATCCGTTGGCGGGTAAGTTCTTCCTCCTCTTTAAGTCTGAGTTCCCCTTGCCGCCGTCGCTCTTCTTCTTCTATTTTTTGAAGGCGCTCCGTCTCGATACGTGCCAGGCGCTCAGTCTCGTAGCGCCTGCGTTCTTCTTCAAGTTTGCGTGTTGCTTCTTCGAGTTTCTTGCGTATCTCCTCTTCAGCCCGGCGGTGCGCTTCTTCCATTTCCCGACGACGCGCCTCCTCCTCAGCCCGTCGCCGCACTTCCCGTTCTGCGTTGAGCTTTTCCTCTTCCTCTTCTTCCTTTCGCCGACGCTCTTCAGCGAGAATCGCCGCTTCGATGATCTCTCGTTGACGGGCAAGTTCCGCTTCGACTTTGCGACGCTCTTCTTCGGCACGCTGGCGCGCCTCTTCAGCCAGTTTGCGCTGCTCTTCCTCCTCTTTTCTCTTCGATTCTTCCTCATGGCGAAGTACTTCCACTTCGTCCGCGCGACGTTTTGCATCCTCCGCCTGCCGCTTGACTTCCTCCGTTCTGCGAATGGCTTCCTCGGCAATCTTGCGCTTTTCCTCTTCTCCCGCGCGTATCAACGCCTCCAACTCCGCACGTTGGCGGGCAAGCTCCTGATCCGCAATGCGCTTTGTTTCTTCGGCAACGCGATGCACCTCCTCTTCCGCCCTGCGTTGGGCCTCAATGGCAAGAAGTCTCCGTTCCTCCTCTTCTTCCTCGAGTCTTGCCTCCATTGCCTTACGTTGACGAGCGATCTCCTCTTCGGCTCTGCGTTGAGTTTCCTCAGCTTTCTGCAGGGCCTCTTCGGCGATCTTGCGTTTCTCTGCCTCGCCGGCTCTGATCACTTCACCGAGTTCAACGCGCTGGCGTGCAAGTTCTTCTTCAGCCCGGCGGCGGGCATCCTCGGCAACGCGGCGCTGTTCCTCTTCCAATCGCCTTCGACCTTCTTCCGTAATACGCCGCTGCTCAAACTCCTCGGCCTTTCGGCGCGCCTCCTCGGCAATGCGCGCACTCTCAAGCTCAATCGAACGAAGCTTCTCCTCAAGCGCCCTTCGTTCCCGTGCACTGGTCACATCTGATTGTTTTCTTGCCTCCTCCATTTTCAGTGCCGCTTCGACCATCGAACGCTGACGGGCAAGTTCTGCCTCAATCATCTTGCGCGATTCATCGGCAAAACTCTGTTGCTCGCCCAGCGCTTTCCTCAAAAACTGTTCGGGGTCAAGCGCCTTACTATGTTCTGATTCAACAGTGGAAACCGGGGGTACAAGTTGAGGAATGTCGGCAGGCTTCGGCGGCGTGTGCGGCTGTTCTAGCTGAACCTTCTGGCTCTGCGTGTCACGAGTTGATGGGTAAGGCTTATGTTCAGTCGATGCGGAGACGCGATCAACAACGGCATCTGTTCTGGTTAAAGCGCGTGGTTCTTGTTGCTTCGGTAGTGGTGCTTCCGGCTGTGCCTTCGGTTCACTCGGCGCGGAAGCGCGA
>CAYJNF010000151.1:0-8376 GCA_964370915.1 uncultured Chitinophagales bacterium | reverse complement strand
ATGCACCGACTAGTACAAGAATGACGATAACAGAATGCAAGAATATGCTTCTCATCTTATTGATTTTTGATATCTGATTTCTGATTTGTGATTTCTGACCCTACTTTTCACTCCGCACTTCTTTTCTATAATTCGGATATGCAACCATATTCACGAACGCACGAAACGCTCCCGGGTTGAATTCCTTGAGTTGTCTGTACCAAACGTATGAGGTATAGATGTACGATCCCGCGCCCGCATTTGCGACAAGATATCCGGTCGTTAGTGCCGGTTCATCGGGATCGTTGGAAGAAAGGATTCGTGTGTATTCGGATGACACATCTTGAGGGAAGTACACGCCACGCTCCTGAATCCAGCCTTTCCAGTCATCGTCGGTGAGTTTGTTCGGAACATTCACCAACGGATGATTGGGTGTGAGAATCGAGATCGGCGCCTCCTCCACACTCACGCGCCTTCTCGATACGCTCATGGGATACGGCGCGTACTCCGGCTTCCAATCCTGATCCTTCTGATACATCACGACAAGATTTCCACCCTTGCGAACATAGTCCAACAACCGCTGATTGTTTTGCTTGAGATCGTTGCGAACAAGATACGCCCGAATGTCGACAACAATTGTTGTGTATGAGGAGAGGTTGGCAGCGAGATCTTTCGCGTCGAGCAACTTGTACTGCAGCCCGAGTTCTTCAGCCGCCGATTCAAGTGTATTGTCGTAACTTCTCACAATGCCGAGACGAACGTTCTTGTCGACAGCAACGTCAAACACTTTTACCGTGACGTCATCCCAGGCAAATTCGGTTTTGAATCGCAGCTTGTATTCACCGGGATGAACATCTTTGGGAGGTCTTACATACAACACCCCCGAGGCAGTGCTGTCCTCTGTTGCGATTGTGAATGCAGCCGATTCCGCCATCCAGCCCGGGGGCATATGCACAACCACACGGCCCGCAGTCTTCCGGGGAGCAAAGTTCCTGACTTGAAATGAAAATTTCTTCCCCTCGCTCGATGTTGAGGTAAAAATACCTGCAACTTCGGGGGAAACAGTTATTGTCTGGAACGGAGCGATATCGAATTGCGGACGGACGGTGACTGTTACCGGCTTCCCATTCAGGAGAAAGCCCGCATGCCCTTCCACGTCCAACTCCGATTCGAGGGGATTGTAGAGAGCCACGGTCCGCGGAATTGTGCGCGTTGCATTATCCCCGATGAAGATTTGAAACTGCTGGAAGAGACCATGTTTGCCCGACGAGTTGGCAGGCGACTCCTGATTCACAGCCCATCCTTGCGGCACGTTGAACTCACACTGCAATCCGCTTATGGTACATTCCTCGGACTTCAGGCTGAACGTGCTTGACACTTTTTGCGTCGGCACAACAACCGGATCGGAGAATTGCCATGATGCCGTTATCCCACATGAGTATGTGAGCACGTCCTCGATCTCTTCTTGCCAGTGTGCAAGCATACGCTGTGCAATTGCCCCGGGGTTTTTTGTGTTGAATCGCTCAATTTCACCGAGCGCATTCGAGCAGATCTCTATTAGCGAATCCTGCAACATCCCGAAGTGTAACCGGGCAAGAAGACTTCGCAAGTCCTTGAGGCCCGACACCGACGGGTCGCTCCAGAGATCTACACCTCCGAAAAACGAAGTTGTGTCCCGTTCATAGATACTATTCGAACGCATCAGACGATACAGGCTCAGCCCCCTGGTAAATCGCCGGAGATCGGCACGATCCATCCCTTGCGTCTTGTGTTGGTTAAGAGCATGCGAAGCGATGTCGAGATACGACAGGTTGCGGAGCGAATTGGTTTCGCCGATCTGGTTTACGACATCCGCCGTCTGATCGACGCGGCCGAAATTCCGGAGGAAGAGTTTGCGCGGTTGCCAGACAGTTATGCCCGGAAGAAGCAGTTGTTCGGGGAACATCGTTGAATCGGCGGCGGCATCGAATGCTGCAATGGTGGTAATCGCCGCAACCTGATGGTGGCCGTGACCATCGACGGTATTATGGTTTGTGAAGATGATATCGGGCTTGTACTTGCGAATGGCAAACACCAGACGTCGCAGCGGCTCACGCGGCCCTCCCCACTTCCTGAATGTCTCGGTTGCAGTCTTCGAATATCCGAAATCCTGAAAGTTCAGAAAATGTACCTCGGCGCCGAGTATCTTTCCGGCTTCTCGTGTCTCGGCTGTTCGCAGCACGCCAAGCTCTTCATACAACTCGGGTCCAGTTTCATTCTGTCCACCCTCACCTCTCGTAAACAGGATCGAGTAAGTCTTCACGCCGTATTTCATCCGATAGTATGCGAGCGTTGCGCCATCTTCGTCATCGGGATGAGCGGAGACATTCATCAGCACACCGTTATTGGTAAGATCCAGAAATGCCTGTCGAAGCTCGATGGAATTCTGCGCACGGGATGTCCCCGCAACAATCGAGAGTGCGACGAGCATATACAGGAGTGATCTTTTACCGTTCGGCATCGGCGACGATTGCTTGAATATGTTCAAATGAAATAGTCCCTTCACGAATAAGTTCTACCTTCCGATGAACTACTGAGATGACTGTCGACGGACGGCTCTCAGGCAGCACGCCCGCGTCGACATACATATCGACTGCATCACCAATCTCCGCCCGAATGTCCGCCACCGTGTTTCTGATTTGTCCGCCCGAAACATTTGCGCTTGTGGAAGTAAGAGGACAATTGCACCGGCTCAGAAGTTCCAGACAGAATTTGCTGGAGGGAATTCTGATTCCGATGGTCTTGCTCGAACCCGTCAACTCAGCCGGAGCACATTCGGCAGCTTTGAAAACGATGGTCAACGGTCCGGGCCAAAACTCCCGCATCAATATCTCTGCGGCTTTCGGAACTTCAGTCACAAGTCTCTTCAGCAACTCTGTTGAATGCACAATCACGAGAATTGGCTTGTCATCCGGTCGCCTTTTGGCTGCGAGTACCCGGCGAACTGCATCGCGATTTGTCGCATCAGCCCCGATGCCGTAGAGTGTCTCCGTCGGGTAAACAAGAATTCCTCCTCTGCTGATGCACTTCGCCGCCTCGTCGAGCACCCTGCGTGCAGGGTTTTCTCTGTCAACTGTCAGAACCGTGTTCAACACGCCGCAACTTTCGACTTTGCGAGAATGTCATTCACACGGTCCAAGACATCGGCCACTTGAATATCTTTCATGCATACAAATGTTTTGATCGGGCAGGAGGTTCCACCATGAATCGCGCACGGACGGCACTCCAATCCCAACGTTTGGACAACAACGTCGTGCTCACCAAGGGGCGTAAAACCGAACTCGGGAACAGTCGCTCCAAAAATCGCCACAACCGGTGTCCGCACAGCAACCGCCATATGCATCGGCGCGCTGTCGTTTGCAATCAGCACGCGGCATCGCCGAATCAACTCACCCGATTGCAGCAACGTCAATTCGCCCACCGCGTTGACAAGACTTTCTTGCGGAATTCTCTGTTCGATCTCACGGGAAAGCTCCACGTCGTCCTTTCCGCCAATGAACACAATGCGGTGTCCATCGTCTGCGAGTCTCTTGGCAAGCAGTGTGAATCGATCTGCAACCCACCGTTTCGTTGCCCACACCGAACCGGGCGCGATGGCAATCATGCGTTCCGTTGAAGTCACGCCATTCACTGTCAAGAACATATCGACAGCCTCGACTTCGGCACGCGACGGATAGATACATGGGAGCTCACGATCGGGCAGCGCAATATCGAGCGACTGGAGCAAACTCATGTTCCTGGTTGTTTCATGCCAGTCTGTTCTATACGGAACAACATCCGTCATCAGCCACCGTGCCGCGCTCGTCGAAAAGCCAATGCGTCGCGGGATGCCGGCGAGAAAGCAGATGAGGCCGCTCCGCAGTGATCGGTGCGGGATAATCGCAACGTCGTATTGTCTCTTCCGCAGTTCGCGAACGATCGCGAACATTCCGTAAATCCCCTTTGCTGCGCCACGCTTGTCATACACAACAAGATCATTGATGTCGGGATGATTGTTGAGTACGGATGCCCCGGACGGGATCGCAACAACATCAATCAGCACATCGCTTAACTGACGGTGCAGCAGCTGGATCATCGGCGTCGTGAGAATTACGTCGCCGATAAACGCTGTTTGGAAAACCACAATGCGTCCTGCAGCCTGCACCTACTCTGCCTCCACCAATGACTGTTGTTGCTCGTAATACTCCGAATGCTTCCAACGCTTATGCATCCAGAGCCAGTGGTCGGGGTGCATGCGAATCCACTTTTCCAGCACGGCGACGTGCCTGCGCGTCAATTCGAGTACGCTGTGTTTGCTCGATGGATCCAGCCCGACTTGATCAACTTCTTCGAACGTCAGAACATGTGTCCCATCTGCCTGCCGGACGAAGAAGCCCATCACGATCGGCGCTTGGGCTTTGAGGCCGAATGCGGCGGCTCCGCGGTGCGTTGCAGCGGGTCTGCCAAAGAAGTCCACAAACTCAGCTTCCTTCGGACCACTTTGATCCCCCAAAATGACGACGATCTTTTCTCCGGCCAATGCCGTAAGAACTCCCCGCGATGCTATGCCCATCGGAATTGTACTGTTGCCAAATCGACAACGTATTCCATCAATGAGTGCATCGACGCGTTCGTTGCGCTGACGCTGCGCAAGCCCGGCAACGTGAACACCAAAATACGCGCTCGGAACAGGAATCATGAACTCCCACGCGCCATAATGTCCCGAGAGAAACACGACGCCCTTGCCCTTGTTCAACGCGTTGCGCATGACATCCGGGTTCGCGAGATGAACGACGTGCCTGAACGTTTCGAGAGGTTTGTTGCTCGCCCAAAGAAACTCGACGATGGCAATACCATAATTCTGAAAGGCCTTCTTCGCAATCAACCGGATTTCCGATTCAGTCTGCCCCGGGAACGCCCTTCGAAGATTGTCGAGCGTGACGTTCTTTCTGACATTAGTCAGCGAGAACACTGCACCGCCAAGCATCCTGCCTGTTCGATCCGCCAGGCGGAACGAAAGCCGTTGGGCGAGCCAACGAATACACTTGAAGAGAATATATTGTGCGTACTGAACCATTGAAGATAATTTTGCAAGTCAACGTACGAAAAACAGCCGGAAGTTACAATTTCACAAAAATAGTGAAGCCGCCGATATCCGGCGGCCTCGATGCTTTTCAAGATAGAACACGATGGTTAGTTTGTCTGCGCGAGGCGAGCCCAATTATCATCATGCAATTCATTGCGATGGGTGGAATGCACCAACTCATGGTCGCCGCTGCTCTGCCGCTGCAAGAACACAAAGATAACGCCGCCCTGAATAGAATTGTATTGCCAGATTTCATACGGCTTCGAACCCGGCTCGTTGGGATGGCGTTCGATGTCATCAGGAGGGCCGTACATGATGTAGACACGCCCGCGGTCGGTTCGAAATCCTTCCCTTCCCATAACGCCCAGGGTTCGGTTTGCTTGCGTTACACGCTTCAGATATTCGTCACGCGAACCGGGTGGCCGTTTCGACCAGAAATCAGCAAAGAACTTGCGCTTGGCAGCCGCACCTTCGAGTTTCTTGAATTGGTCCACCTCGGCATCCTTCGCCTCCCAACGCGCCCACTTGAACTCCTTGTCGAGATCCGCCTCTTCCATTGTTGCGAAGGTTGTCAGCGCGATTGCCGGATCAAGTTTCAGCAATGAGGAATCAACGCCGAGCGCGGAGTTGTAGACAAAGAACTTCTTTCCGGCAGATGCAAGCACTTTCTTCGACGAATCCTGAAGGGAGATCACCAGTGAGTAGGTGCCGCTTCGCAAATTCTCCATCTCAAAATTGTCGACGAGGACAGTGGATTCGGCCGCCCTCTTGCGCGGTCGTTCTCTCGAAACCACTTCATTGCCAACGGCATTGTGAACCGACGTCTTCACAACGAAGTCGCTCTTGTCGTCCCCTATCTGAAGATTATATGCCTCGGCGTAGAAGAAGCACTTCTGATCCTTACTGTAAAGTCCGTCAGCGTTCGGAATCACCTCGAGGGTATTCTTGTAGAAGGGAGATCCCTCTTTTCCCTTTCGGATGGCCGAGGCGAACTCAATGTCGCTCAACGCGAGTTTGTCGCTGCCATGCATCCTCACCGGCAGCCGGGCAATTGTGCTGTCACAGCGCGAGGCATCATTCATATCCTTTCCAACAACTTTGAGCGTGTAATCACCAACAGGAAGCATGAGAGTCGAAAGACTGACGAGGTTCATGCCCATCGCTGTTGTATCCTTTGTTGTGTGCGGAACAAGCGAGCGGTCGGCAAACACAATGGAATCTTTGGAGCTGACCGTTACGGTAAGGTCAACGCCGCCTTTGAAACCCTCGGCAACCGGACCATAGGTAAGCATTCTCTGCGGAAACGAATAGTACACTTCCACATAGACACTCTTCTCATCGCCTCGAAATCTCGAATAGTCGACGGAAATTCTGAACGGATCGCGCACCGGTTTTTGCTGACCGTCCGCCCCCGATAAAACGATAGCAAGCAGCAGCGCCAAGCACAGCGCTCTGGGAACATGAACCATGGAGTCACCTCAATAGAGAATTGATTTGTTAGCGATGGTGTGTGGAAAAATCTACGGAAGGATCGGAGCAATAGCAATCCTTTACCTACTCCCCCATCACCTTCACGATCACCCGCTTGCGACGCTGTCCGTCGAATTCAGCATAATAGATCTGTTGCCACGGCCCGAAATCGAGATTGCCGTTGGTGATCGGCACAATCACTTCATGATGAATGATGAGACTCTTCAGATGCGAGTCGCCATTGGTCTCGCCTGTACGATGATGCCTATAGTTGGGGTTGAAGGGAGCAAGCTTCTCAAGCCATTCATCAATATCCTGAATCAGCCCATCTTCAGCGTCGTTCACATACACTCCGGCCGTGATATGCATTGCCGACACAAGCACCATCCCTTCCTCGATACCGCTGCGCGAGACGATGTTCTGAACAGTGTCCGTCACGTTGATGTACTCGCGATGTTTTTTTGTGTTAAACCAAAGATATTCTGTATGCGATTTCATTGTCACCTCAAACAGACTGTCATACACCAAGCAGACGCCTCACCATTGCAACCAGATCCGATGTGACGTATGGCTTGGCGAGAAACTCATCCGCACCGGCGCGCATCACTTCCTCGCGAACGTTGTTGCGGCCAAATCCGCTTGCGCCAATAATTTTGATAGACGGCTTCATCTCGCGAGCCTTCGCGATTAATTCCACACCACCCAACTTCGGCAACCCAAGATCGGTGACGATGAGATCAATCTCACCCTGATGCTCCGTAAAGAGGTCGAGCGCCGCCTGACCATCGAACGCCTGATACACAGCAAAATTTTCTGTTTGGAGAATAAGCGAAAGAAGGTTATTGATGTCGACCTCATCTTCCGAGACCAGAATACCGCGCTGTCTGTTGTCCATTGTTGAAAGCCAGGTGGTTGTTGCAGTTCGTTTGTGAAGACGCCCGACGCTATGAGGAGACTAACACATCAATGCTTACTCCCTCGGGAAACTGATGCATCGTGGGCAGCGGCAACATCACGGCCAATCTGCGCGTCAAGTGCCTCCGAGACGGCAGACTGGTATAACACAAACAGCTCGCGCTCCTCTGATCGGATGTGTCGTTCAAGAACGCTTCCAAGCTCGACGAGCAGCGATTCCAGTTGCGCATCCTGCGCAGTCCCAAGGCTGCCTACAAGGCGTTCCATCATTCTATGTTCAGTCAACAGCGTGGCAATGAGAGACGTTGACTCGGGAATATGCTGCAGCATTGCCGGAAACAACGCCTGCTCTTCTGCGTAGAAATGATGGCATAACTCCCCGTCATAGAACGTCGACACCCGCGCCGCCTGTTCGCGACGATCATGCGTCCATCCATCAGTCAGCAAGGCCTTGTCGCCTTGCTTCAACCGGAGAGCAAGTGCAAGACCATGATGATGGTCGTGGGACAGAGCGACCAGGCTTTGGTTGCGTTTAGCCATGTGATGAGAGGCGGGGATCTTTTGTGTATATTGAAATCAATTGCACCAATCGCGAAAATGCATTATGGCCAAACTCGACTTCATGCTCGCTCTCGTCTTCGGTACTGCGGCGTTCATCGGGCTCATCAGCGCCGCGTTTTGCTTCCGAACTGCCTTGCGTGTTTCGGGAGAACGTGACTGAGATTTCAAAATGTTTCTCTGGGCTGTCGGTGCACTTCTCGGTCTCATCGTCGCGGGCATGAGTGCCGCGTACATTCTCTTGCCAATCCTCTTCACGTATTCCGGTCTTTAAGAACGTTTACCGGACAACGCTTCCACTGTCAATCTCGCCTGAAGGCGATACAACAAACAACCGGTCGTCATCGTCC
>CAYJNF010000150.1:0-8390 GCA_964370915.1 uncultured Chitinophagales bacterium | reverse complement strand
CAACACACATTTCAACCATCCGTGGGAGTGTACACCGGAGGCAAAGCGTGCATGCGAAATGCTTGCCGACGCCGGCATTCCGGTTGGCAACCAGGCAGTGTTGATGAAAGGTGTAAACGACAACGCGGACGTGATGTTGGAACTCATGCGCAAACTACTCTTCATGCGTGTACGTCCATACTACCTGTATCAAGCAGACATAACGAAGGGTGCGAACCATTTCCGGACGCCGGTGAGCGTTGGACTTGAAATTATGGACAAATTGCGCGGGCATACTTCGGGGCTCGCCATTCCATACTATGTAATCGATGCGCCGGGTGGCGGTGGAAAGATTCCACTCCTGCCGCAGTATGTACTCGGTCGCAACGGCAATCAGATCATTCTCCGCAACTACAAGTACGATATCTACACGTATCCTGATGTCGAAGATCCGAACAAGAATGCAGCGTACTCAACCGCATTGCCTGTGGAGAAACAATTCTCCCGGAAGAAACGTCCGGCAAAGAAGCAGAAGGTATACGAGCCGGACAAAGAGCAGGTGTAGCGGACGGAAAGCGGAAGTCGGAGATCAAGAAGCCCGTCGAGAAATCGGCGGGCTTTTTGCGTTGATTCATCCAACTGAGGTTGAACTTTGTACAAACCACGTAATGAGCAGTGTAACTCATTTCAATTCATAAGCCCATTCTCGATTTCTTGCTCTACATTTCCAAGTTTAAGGACTGGCATTCGTTTTGCGCTCAACAGCATCGGCTGGATATTTTCGGCAAGCGGTTGGAAACCCTTCCTGGCACAAAGCAGTTCTTCCGGGTGTGATGATGGCCGGTCCTTTGCCATAAGCTTTGATTCAAGAATCACTTTTATATTCTGGAGTGCCATGGAACGAGTGTTTGATCGCATCGTACCATTCACAATTTTTGCCATTGCCGTGACATTATGGATGGCTCAGGAAGTTTCGAAGGCAGCAACAGTTGCCGACGATTCTTCTGATGGATCCCGCACGATTGTTTCCGTGAGCGCTGAGGATTCGGGATCGAGTGAGCAGATCAAACTCGCTGCCGCCGTCGATTTCGTCAGTCGCTATATCTGGCGCGGTGCCGATTGCGGCGAGGCAGCCGCCTTCCAACCACTGGCAAGCGTTGGATATAAGAGGGTGGAATTTGGATCGTGGGGTTCATTTGCTCTCTCAAGTGTAGACGGAAATTCTCCATTCTCCGAAATCGACCTGTACGTGAAGTACAATGTTCCGATCCCGATTGGCACCATCACTTTTGCAGTCACAGATTGCCATTTTCCCGGTCCTGGAGTTCGGTACTTCAACTTCGATGGCCACAATGGCGGCGCTCACACTATTGAGTTGAGCGGCAACTTCGTCGGGAGTGAAGAGCTTCCACTGAGTTTGTTCACGGCGGTCAATGTCCACAACGACACGTCGCATGCCTTCTATGTTGAGTTGGGCTACCTGGTGCCGATCCGCGAAGAAAGAATCACATTCTTTGTCGGCGCAACGACCGGGGCTTCGACGTGGTACGCGGTGTCGAATCACAAATTCAGTGTGTTGAACGCCGGCTTCACCGTAGCACGATCCCTCAAGGTAAGTGACACCTATGCGATGCCGTTGAGTGCTTCGTTCATCATCAACCCGAATCAGGAGAAGTCGTATCTCGTTTTCAAAATCACGTTGTAGCAACATAAGGAACATCAAACTCCATTTTTCATTCAAAAGGTAAGGAGCTGCAGCCCACTATGAAAGCCCTCATAGAGAATCTCAAAATCAGGACAAAGTTTGCGTTGTTGACCGCAGTTGCAGTTGCAGGATTTGTGGGGTTGGGGCTGTTATCGTACAATACAATGTCGATTGTTGAAATCAACGGCCGGCTCTATCTGGAAATTGTGAAAGGGAAAGACCTCGTTGCGGACATTCTCCCTCCACCGGAATACCTGATCGAAAGTTATCTGGTGGCTCATCAGCTGCTGAATGAGAACAGTCTCGCAGAGAAAAACGCCCTTGTCGAAAAAGGGAAGGCTCTCGAACGAGAGTATGAGACCCGACACCAGTATTGGCAACAAGCGCTTCCGGAAGGTGCAATGAAGCAGGCATTGCTTGAGGCGTCATATCAGCCCGCCACAAGATTCTTTCACGTGTGGGACAACGAGTTTGTCCCCGCGATAGAACGAGGCGACAAAGCCGCCGCCGCTCATTCGCTGAGTTCTTCTCTGAAGCCGGCTTACGACACGCATCGTTCAGCCATTGAGAGAGTTGTGACATTGGCAAATACCTGGAACGCTGAGAACGAAGTTCGCGCCAACGACATCGTGATGAACCGAACGGTCGTGCTGATTGCTTTTGTTGTCTTGGTGACAATGATTGTGGGTGCATTCAGCCTGATGGTCGCACTGATGATCAGCCGACCGGTGAACGCGGTCGTGGCGAGCATCGGCAATGCCGACCTCAACACGCGTTTCAATTCGATGCGGAAGGACGAAGTGGGAGAGCTTCAACGGGCGTTCGATCAATTCGTGAGCACCATTCATACGACGTTGCAGAAAGTGCACGAGGCCTCAGGTTCAGTTGCGGGGGCGAGTTCGCAGATTAGCGCGAGCGCCGAAGAACTCGCAGCCGGAGCGCGCGAACAAAGCGAGCAGGCGAGTCATGGGTCCGCTGCAGTCGAGGAAATGACGAAGGCGATTCTCGAAAACTCCCGGAACGCCAACTGTGCAGCCGAGATAGCCCAACGCGCTCGCACGGCGGCGGAGCACGGCGGCGAAATTGTTGATGACAGCATCAAGGAAATGCTAGCAATTGCCAGAGTTGTGCGCGGAGCTGCCGAGACTGTGGGCCATCTCGGCAAATCCAGCGAGGAAATTGGTGAGATCATCAATGTCATCGATGATATTGCCGACCAAACAAATCTCCTTGCACTCAATGCTGCGATTGAAGCGGCGCGTGCAGGCGAACAGGGTCGCGGTTTTGCCGTTGTTGCCGACGAAGTGCGGAAACTTGCCGAGCGTACCACCAAGGCGACGAAAGAGATCACCGTCATGATCAAGCAGATTCAAGCGGACACGCAAGGCGCGGTGAGTTCCATACATGATGGAACAACCAAGGTCGACGGAGGAATTGTCCTGGTTGAAAAGGCGGGAGCGTCGCTCAGAGAGATTGTGCAAAGCAGTCAAAGTGTTTCGGCTACGGTTTCTGAAATTGCGGCAGCAAGTGAACAGCAATCCGGCGCAAGTGAACAAATTAGTCGAAACGTCGAGGCAATCAGCGCGGTAAGCCAGCAAACAGTGAATGCTACCGGCCAAATTGCCCGCGCAACAGAAGACCTCAGCCAGCTCACGCAGAATCTTCATCATTTGTTGGAAGTGTTCAAGCTCGATCAACAATCGATCGCGATGCCCATCCAGAACGGCCCGAAAGGTGGCTTTCCACTTCCAAAGTCGGAAGTTCGAGTACAAGAGAACGGCAGGCTCAGCTACGCGTGATGAGGAAGGAAAATGAAGAAGTCCGCCGAAGATTCGGTGGGCTCTTTCTATGCTTGGTGGCCGGAAATGTGTTGCTCTTTTGGCCGGAGCTCTCCACTTATGATTTTTTCTATCGTCTGCAATACCTCAGTGGCGATAATCGAGTCTCCGCATAACGAACACACCTTCGCCGGGACATGGTCGATGTATGAGACACCGTCAGGCTCTTCGACTTTGTGCGTGATGTATTTATCCTCGTACTCACCGGGACAGCCGGGGAAGGCGCATTTCATTTCATCTGTCCGGAAAACATTTCAAGCAGTTTGTCGACGGGAAACGGCTTCTGCAACAGAAGATCGCAGTCGGCGGTGCAGGCGTTTTTGACGGAGTCCAATTCCTTGACGCCGGTCAGGAAAATGAATGGCGTGTTGGTGTACTCCTTCATTGCCCTGACGCGTTTGTGAAGTTCCACGCCGTCCATCTTCGGCATTCTCACATCAGAAACGATAACGTCGACTTTTTCATGCTTCAGTCGCTCAAGCGCCTCGAATCCGTCCTGAGCAATGGTAATGGTGTGCCCGACAGCATTCATAACTTCTTCGAGCATTTCCAGGTATTCAGGTTGATCTTCAACAGCAAGTATGCGCATGTTCGTGTTTACCGATAAGTTGTGATTGTCTGTCCGGCATGAAAAATTACCAAGGCCAAGATACGGCATTGGGTATGGCTTGTCAATAGTTAACCAGTGGAGATTCCCCAAAGCAAACTGCCCGAACATTGTCATTCTGAACCTCGCTTCCCAGTCTTTGACCCATAGGGAGGTGAAGAATCCAGTCACCTGTTCTGGTCGACGACTCCCGACGGGTCGGGTCATCGACGACTCGTCGAGATTCTTCACTCCGTCCCAACTTGAGAAACAGTTGGGACTCCGTTCAGAATGACAATGATGAAACATTTGCAATGTTTGTCAGCGTTTTCGGGAATCTCCATTTAACCATTGACCATTGACCGGTGAACGTCTACGACCCGTAGGGTTGATCGTTGATAGTGACCCGGGACATCTGACGAATGATCGATGACAATTCACTGGTTTTTCCGTAGATTCTCCCATGCGAATCCCCGAATCGAAAATAGAAGAAGTGCGCCGATCCTCCGACGTTGTCGATGTCATATCCAGCTATGTGAAGCTGAAAAAGCGTGGCAAGAACTATATCGGGCTTTGCCCGTTTCACACGGAGAAGACGCCATCGTTCAATGTGAGTCCTGATCGGCAGATGTTTCACTGCTTCGGGTGCGGCGTTGGCGGCAATGCAATCACATTCGTGATGGAGTACGAAAAGGTCTCGTTTGTCGAAGCGGTTCGCACACTCGCTGATCGCGCGGGAATCTCTCTCCCACAAGAAGGTGTTGAGGACAAAGAGAAGGTTACGGAGAGCGAAAGTCTTTACGCAGTGTGTCGTTCGGCTGCGCGGTTTTTCCATGACAACATGATGACGACGGTCGAAGGGCAGCTTGCGCTTGAGTATTTCCGGCATCGAGGGTTTTCCGAGGAGACGATCCGGTCATTCGGACTTGGGTATTCGATGAACGGGTGGGACACGCTGCTGAAGTTTGCCGAGGGGGAGAAACTGGAACTGGAGATGCTCGAAAAGGCGGGGCTTCTCATCAAGCGTGAAGACAGCTCGGGCTACTATGACAGATTTCGTGGCCGGGCAATGTTCCCGATTTTTGCCGTCACGGGCCGGGTGATTGGTTTCGGCGCGCGCAAGTTGCGTGAAGACGATCCGCTTCCCGGAAAGTACATCAACTCTCCCGAAACTCCCATCTACGTCAAAAGTCGGAGCCTGTACGGCATCTCGCATGCAAAGGAGGCGATCAGGGAAAAGGAGTACGCGATTCTGGTGGAGGGATACGCCGATCTGATCTCCGTCTATCAGGCAGGCATCAAGAACATTGTTGCGTCAAGCGGCACGGCGTTGACCGAGGAGCAGATTGAACTGGTCAGCAGGTACGCGAAGAAAGTAACGCTTGTATACGACGCGGACTCTGCCGGATCGAAAGCAACGATGCGCGGAGTTGACCTCATCATTGAACAGGGACTTGATGTCCGCATTGCGGCGCTGCCTGAAGGGGATGACCCCGATTCTTTCGTCAAGAACAATGGCGGCGAAGCGTTTCAGAAGTTGCTGGACGATGCTGTGTCGTTTCTCGATTTCAAGGCTCGCCTGTTTCAAGCGCAAGGCATGCTCGATACGCCCGAAGGACAGGCGCAGTCAGTTCGGTCGATTGTGGACACGATCGCAAAGATGAAGGATGAGCTGAAACGAAGCTTCTATATCAAGAGCGTTTCGGAGCGCTACGGAATTTATGAATCGACCTTGTATCGCGAGTTGGAGAAGCTGCTTGGCAAGGAGCGAACGCGTGAGAAGTTTGAACGTCAACGCGAGTCACAATCCCAAACCCTAAACTCAGAACCCGAAACCCAACAGACGCCTTCCCATCGGAACGACATTCCAACTGCGGAGCGCGATTTGCTCGGCCTGATGCTTGAGCACGGCAACGAGATGGTGGGATACGTTTTCACGCATGTGAAACTCGAACATTTTACGAATCCGTTTGTGCGTAAGGTGCTCGCGTTGATCATTCCGCATTTGGAGAAGTCGGAAGAATGGGATGCGAACTCTCTCATCGACGAAACGGACGATGTAGAATTACGCCGGTTCATAGCGGACATCACGTTCCGCAAATATGAACTGAGCAAGGGATGGAAAGAACAGGATGCCATGCCGGAAGAAGCCGACCCCGGCGACATTGCGGACAGCTGCATGATGATTCTGAAACGACAGGAGCTTGAACGGCTCATTGCCGAAAACCAGCAGCAGATGAAAGAGGCGGCAGGCCGGGGAGAAGCGGTGCGCAGGTTCGCCGAGCACCATCAGTTATTAATGAGGGAGAAAAAGGATTTGGAGGTGTATGGTCTGACGGGAGAGAGAAATCCTACAAACAATTCTAGGCGAGACAATGGCGAAAAGACGACTGGTATTTGAAACAAGTTATGATGAATTCGAAGATGTTGGTATTGTTGGTGAAGGCGGCTCGGGCAGGGTTTACAGGGCCGACTGAGAATCCTCAGCAGCATCAAGGTATGATCTGTGTTCAGCCACCATCCGTCAACCATAACATTCAAAAGCGACTCCGCCAAAGTCTATGAACTGCTCTTGGACTCGAAGGATTCCCACCCAAATCCGAATTGCTGTTTGTCCACCCTTTGCCTATATTTTTCCGTCGTTTTTATCACTACGGAGCTAACACCTGTTGTCGTCGAACGGTTCATCTACAACAATCAAGCGCATTCTGTTAGTCCGCACCGATCGCCTTGGCGATGTCATCCTTACGCTCCCCATGCTTCCCGCTCTTCGTTCTTGTTATCCGCATGCCCACATTGCCATGTTGCTGAGACGATACACCGGTGAAGTGGTAGAAGGAAATCAATACGTCGATGAGCTGCTTTGGTACGACCGCGACCATACGCTCGTTCCTTTTGGTGAAATGCGACGCACTCTTCTAGAAGGAAAGTTTGATGCAGCAATTGTTGTCTATCCGAGATTTCGCCTTGCGTGGCTGATGTTTCGGGCGGGAATTCCCATTCGGATTGGAACCGGATATCGATTCTATTCATTTCTATTCAATAGAAAGACATTCGAACATCGCAAGGACGCAAAGCGCCACGAGGTTGAATACAACCTGAACTTACTGGATGAGTTGAATTGCGGGTTGGCAAAGGACTTTGCACCGCGGTTTGATATTGCAATTCCGCCAACCGCGGAAGCGGCGGCTCATAAGGTGCTGGCGGGGAAAGGTGTTCTGGGATCGGACTTTGCGGTGTTGCATCCGGGCAGCGGCGGGTCGGCACGGGAGTGGTCGACAAGGAATTTCGGATCGCTTTCAGCAAGGTTGATGAACGAGACGGGGATGAAAGTGATTGTGACAGGAGTGAACGGAGAGGAAGAAAAAATCGCGAATGTTGTCCGTGCATCGGATGGCAAGGCGATTCCCGTGATCGGTGAGTTGAGCATAAAGGAGCTTGGCGCAGTAATCCGGATGGCCAGGTTGTTTGTCTCGAATTCCACCGGCCCCCTGCATCTCGCGGTGGCAATGGGAACACCAGTCGTGGGACTCTACCCCCAGCATGTTGCCATGAGCGCGAATCGTTGGGGTCCGTACACCGGCAGGAAAGCAGTGCTTGTTCCCGACCGGCCGCTTGACTGTAATGTCTGTGTTGAAACGAAATCACCGTGCGAGTGTATGGCAACAATTTCAGTAGATCAGGTATTTCAATCGGCAGTCTCGTTGATGAACGACATCAACCAGGAGAGGGCGGGGCATGCGAAGTAGATCGTTGGTTCTGATGATTCTGGTCGTGGGCCTGGCATGGGGAATGACACTGCTTTCGGCTCAGACATCGAAAAAGAAAAAGACAACGACCAAGAGCAAGACAACGTCTGTCGCCAAAGCAAAAGCCGACAGCATCGCGGCGGTTGCGAAGGCCGACTCGTTGCGAAAAGTAGAACTCGCAAAAGCGTTGGCTGATTCTGTCAGACGAGCTGAATCGATTGCAAAAGCTGCCGATGATTCCGCCAAATCGTTTCGATGGAGAAAGATCGAGAACAAAGCGTATTCTGTCGGCGAGCGACTGGTCTTTGATGTGAGCTACGGACCAATCACGGCAGGCGAAGCGGTGATGGCGATTCCCCGCTATGAGACAATTGCCGGGCGCAATACGTATCGCGTCGAGTTCACGGTGAATTCCCTCCGCTCGTTTGACTGGATCTACGAAGTGCGCGACCGGTATCTGACGTTTGTGGATGTCGAATCGATTGCTCCGCTGCGCTTCGAGCAGCACATTCGCGAGGGAACGTACAAGCGCG
>CAYJNF010000149.1:0-8395 GCA_964370915.1 uncultured Chitinophagales bacterium | reverse complement strand
GATCAACTCGTACAACTCAAACATCTCCTTGTCGAGGTACTTCTTGACGACTTTCGGTGAGTACTTGAGCGACGTCGGGCGAATCGCCTCGTGAGCATCCTGCGAACTCTTTCCCTTCTTGAATTGACGCGGCACCTCGGGAACGTATTCTTTGCCATAGTTCTCAAGAATGAACACGCGCACATCGCGCACGGCGTCATCGCTTAGCCTGGTTGAGTCGGTTCGCATGTACGTGATCAACCCGACCCGTCCTTCCTCGCCCAGCTCAACACCTTCATAGAGTCTTTGCGCAAACATCATTGTCCGTTTTGCGTTGAACCGAAGCCGGCGAGCGGATTCTTGCTGCATGGTGCTGGTAATGAACGGCGCAGGCGGATTTCGTTTGACAGGCTTACGTTGGACATCGGCAATGTGGTAGCTTTGCTTCTTGATGTCGGTGACATAGCCTTCTGCCGTTGTCGTGTCGCCAATCCTCGGATCTGCTCCGACGATCTTGAAGAGCTTGGCAAAAAAGGGATCACTCCCCACAACCTGAAACTCGGCAACCACCGACCAATATTCTTCCGGTATGAACGACTTGATTGCCATTTCACGCTCGCACACCAACCGCACCGCAACCGACTGAACACGACCTGCTGAAAGCACGCCAAAGAACATTGTCTTCCAGAGGAACGGTGTCACCTTGTACCCCACGAGCCGATCCATTGCGCGTCGCGCCTGCTGCGAATCTACCAGCTTCTGGTCGATCTTGCGCGGGTTCTGCATCGCTTCAGTAATCCCGCGCTCGGTGATCTCATGAAAGAGGACGCGATGAATGTCCTTGTTGTATCCGTCGACTTCCTTGGCAATGTGCCATGCAATGGCCTCGCCTTCGCGGTCAGGGTCAGTTGCGATGTAGATGGAGGATGCCTTTGCGGCATGGTTCCGCAGCCTCTCGATGACCTCGTCTTTGCCCTTGATGGTCTCATAGTCCAGCCTGAAGCCATCATCAACGTTGACGCCGAGTTTACTCTTCGGCAGATTCTTGATGTGCCCGACAGACGCTTCGACAATGTACTCTTTGCCAAGGTACTTGTTGATGGTCTTCGCCTTCGAAGGAGATTCCACGACAATCAGTTTCGCTCCGACGGGAACGTCATCCACAACGCCGGCACGTTTTCGTTTTGCTTTCGGCTTCGGCGATGCTTCGGTCACTGGAGTAAGAGGCGGTGCTTCACCGTTACTCGGATCTTTCACACGCGCAACTGCAGGAACGACTTCGACAGCGCCGGCCCGTTTGCGTTTTGCTTTTGGCTTCGGCGATGCGTCCGTCACTGCCGGAGGAAGCGCTTCCCCGTTGCTCGGTTCTATGTTCTTTTTCTTTGCCATTTAGTGAATCGTGTCCGTATCGTTGGGCTGCACATGTCGATCGTGTCCACCGTTCTTCTTCGAGAACAACACTGCAGCAACGATCTCTCGCATTTCGTAAATCGTGAATTGCTCGAAGCCTGACACCATCGCGCGTTCGATGATGGTTTCCATCTCCCGGTTATCCAGCAAACCCAGCTCATTGAGTTGCATCAGATACCCCTGGGCTTCCGTCGTCATCATCATTCGTTCTGCGTCATGCAACAGGCGGCGCGAGCCGTGGGATGCCTTGCCCTGATGCACAACATATCCGTCCTGCATTGGAATGTTCTCATACAGCCAACTCAACGCGATGCTGATTTCCGACTGCGTATACCCCCGTTGTTTCAGCCCATCGACATCGATCTCACTCAGTCTTTTATTTGCCTCGATCTCGGACATCAAATACACAAGAATCTCGACAACTCGCTCTTTCAAATTACCAATTCTCCTTTTCGTTCAGTTTGAGAACCAATGTGCCAACACGTTGTCCTCCACTGCTTTCATCTTTGACCGCTGTGCTGCGGTTTTGTCGTCATATCCAATCAAATGCAGACAACCGTGAATCACAAGGCGTGCTATTTCATTCGCCGTACTGACATTGTACTGGCGTGCCTGGGACCGGGCCCTGTCGAGATTCACGTACACTTCGCCTTCCAGGATGGGTGAAGTCTCCAGACAGAAGCTGATAACATCTGTAACGTAGTTATGGTTGAGAAAAGTTCTGTTGATCGATTTGCAGCGCTGTGAGCCGACAAAAACGACCGAAACCAACGCCTTCCGTGAACCCAGCACCCGCGTCACATATTCCTCCACTCTCCGCTTTTGCATCCGATACCGACGATGCGCGTTAAACACAACCACCTTCGGCATCAACGGGCTTTCTTTTTCGACTTCGCCGGTGAAGGCTTCCCTTTGGTCGGTGAGGAATCGAGGATCGCATCGGTCAATGACAGTGCAATTCCCGAGAGCATCACTTCCGGCCCCAACCGCGTGAAATCACCGGACAACAATGTGCGGTCGACATTTGCGTACAGTGAGCAGCCCCCCTCCTTCTCGATAATCAAACCCGAGAGCTTGCCATTGTGCTCCCCAATAAACGTCACTTCACCAAGCATGTCGCTCAACACGAAACCGGAACAGAAATGAAGCTGCAGATGAGATGACTCGGTGTAGACTGAGATGAGATTCCCCTTCTGATCTCCGATGCGGATCTGCGGAAAAATTTCCAGCGCAAGTTTTCGGTGCGGGTCTTTTCCACTTACCTCAAATCGGAAATTCGTCCCCATTGCTTTCGGTACCGCCTTGAGAAGCTTGCCAATTTTTTTGAAATCTGATTGTCTGAAGGTAAAGGACATAGTGTTCTCTTCTCAACATAATGCAAAACCCCGAGGCAACTGTTCGAGGCAGCCGCGGGGTTCTCAAATTCCTGTTGTCAACTCTTAAATGATAACAACGTTCGTCGCTTGCGGACCTTTCTTTCCGTTTGTGATTTCAAATTCGACAGACGTTCCTTCTGCCAACGTCTTCACGTCCTTGTTTTGCAATCCGCTGATGTGAACAAAGACGTCGCCTCCACCCTGCTTCTCGATAAATCCGTATCCCTTCTTGGCGTCGAACCATTTCACTTTCCCGCGTTCCATCTCCACTCCATTCTTCTTATGTGAGATTGACTGTGCAGCAACAAACTGGCGGCAATATATAGAGCATCCGAGTGATTGTCAAGCGATTCTCCTGGACCAACCGCAAATCCCGCGTTGAGGGATGCCCTCCGTACGAAAGTCGGACGTTACCATTGGAGTTCCATGCCTTCGGCGGCAGCGCAACAATCGAACTTATATCCTCGGGTCTTGATTTCCTTGCACGTGTCGACAATCTCGTCGATCTTCTCGTCGTTGTGTGATGGATCGTGATGAAAGAGAATCAGCTTCTTCACCTGGGCTTCGGCTGCAACTTTGAGGGTAAACAGATAATGCGAATGTCCCCACCCAACGCGATCAACATACTCCTCCGGGGTGTATGTTGCATCATGGATGAGAATATCGGCGCCGCGGGCGAAATCGAAGATGCGCTGGTTCGGATCGTCCTTTCCTTCGGTATACTTATCAATGATAACCTTTTCAACATTCTTCACGGCGCGTGCAACCTCGCGATCAAACGGCTCATTGTCGCTGATGTACACAATCGAGCGGCCGGACGCCTCCAGTCGGTACCCCAGGGCGAACGCCGGATGATTTACATAGATCGAGGTCAGCTTTGCGCCCGCGATTTCGATTGTTCCTTCGCGTAAGGGGTGGAAGTTGATCTTTGCCTTCAGCTCGTTCAGTTGAATCGGGAAATACACTTTGTTCATCTGGTCGGAAATCATCTGGCGCAGCGTAACGTTCTTCGACTGCGCACCGAGAATTGTCAGCTCGTTTCCCGATATGAACGCCGGCTTGAAAAACGGAAAGCCCTGGATATGATCCCAATGCGGATGCCCGATCAACACGTGGGCGTTCACCGATTCGCCCTTCGACATCAGCGCCTCGCCCAGGCCGCGAATGCCCGTCCCGGCATCGAAGATTACCAGACGTTCATCACGAAGCCGGACTTCAACACATGGCGTGTTGCCGCCATAGCGGACGGTCTCTTTTCCCGGTGTTGGGATTGAGCCGCGTGTCCCCCAGAACTTCAGTTTCATGAACCATCTCCCCCTATGGGGCCACGGACCTTTGCGGTGGCTCTTGCATACTCCACATAGTGGAGCGCAGACTCTTTGATCTGCAATTGTTCTTCGTCGGTGAGCGGCCGGATGATCTTCGCCGGCACACCGGCTGCCAGCATTCCATCAGGAACAATGAAGTTCTGCAACACAACAGCTCCCGCGGCAACAAGCGCATGTGAGCCGATCTTCGCATTGTCAAGAATCACTGCCCCCATCCCGATCAACGAACTGTCTCCGACCGTACATCCGTGAATAATCGCCCGGTGGCCGACGGTGACATCGCTGCCAATGCGAACAGGAAACTCATGTGTTACGTGGAGAACGGAACAATCCTGGATGTTCGTTCGTTCTCCCACCTCGATGCAGTTGATATCTCCTCGCAGCACGGAGTTGAACCAAACATTCGCGTCTTTTGCGAGACGAACATCACCAATAAGATGGACACCGTCGGCAACAAATACCGAAGTGTCTACAGTCGGCAAAAGGCCATTGTACTCGACACGTGCCATCCGTTAGTCGTTCGTCCGTGGTGGTGTCCATCCCGCACGCTTCCATTCCATCAACTCGATTGTCACACTCCCGAGAATCACCTTCATCTTTGCGAGAATCGGCACGCGTGCTTCATCGTTGCTGAACCAACCTTCAAAGTCTCCCGTGAGTCCAAAAATTCCCGTGAATTCCATCGTGCCTTCGAATCCGATCACATCAACAGGGTAATCCACAAAATCCAGCTCAACGGATTCCCTCTTGCCATTGAAGTCAATCAGCGTGTTGACGTTTTTCTCCTTCACGATCGCGGGTACGTTTTGTTTTTTGCCCGAGTACAATTGGTCGCGGGCGTAAAAGAAAAGCGAAAGGCCATCCTGAGTTCGACCATCGATCTTCAGCGTATCGCGAGACTCAATAATCGTATCCTTTCCCCCGAACTCCAGATAGACTCTCTTCTTTGGATAGTCGAACCGATACCGGCCGAAATTCCAGTACTCTCCTTCCTTGCTCTTACCGACGAAGAAGTGGGAGAAGACCGCGCTGTCGATGGAGCTTTCGAACACTGCGTGCAGGTTGACAAACGGAATCTTTTTGTAGGAGTCGATATAGGCGACCGACTGATACACCGGCGCACCGTTGGTCGTCAGTCGTTTCAACGTCTTGATCCTCACCTGACCAAGATCAACAAACCCATAGCGGACATTGTAGATGAGATCCTCGCCCTCCACCAGCACTTTTGAATCGGGTGTCTTGCCCTGGCTGAACGCTGCAGGAGCGAGCGATACGATCAGAAACAAAACAACGGCAGCGCGTCTGCACGCACTGCCGTTCTTCAATTGACACATGTTTGAGAGGATATGTTTCAAGCAGGTTACTTCAGACTAGTCAGACTCTTGGAGATCTTCTCTGCTTCCGGGAAAAGGACCATTGCTTTCTTGAACTGATTGTCGTCCATCAAGGTCACGCGAGAAGACCCGACATTGCCCCAAATGGAACGGGCAATCGATGCCTTCGCCAGCAGCTTCACGAAGCGAACATCTTTGTCGTACGCTTCTTTCTTGAACTCAACACCCTTGTTCTTTGCGATGGCGTTGATGGTCTCCAGCATTTCGTCGTTGATCTCAAATTCCTTGGCAAACTTACGACTGTCAGCCCCGTATTTTTGTCTGATGGCAGACCCGTGGGTATCGAGGTACTTGTTCGAGAAATCGAGATACACCTGGCGGGCACGCAACTGTACGGCATACTCTCCAAGACGCTCGGCCTTCACGATGTAGTCAGGAGTAATACCGCCGCCGCCATACACAACTCTCCCACCGGCCGTCTTGAACTTTGGTTTGGCTGAATCTTTTTAGGCAGAGTGCGTTATGTTCTCGCCCTCTTCTTCGTTCCGCTCGAACGCTTCACGCTGATACTTTGCCTTGTCGTCCCCATAGGGGCGCTGAATCAATCGTCCGCTTGGCGTGTAGTAACGGGCAGTCGTGAGCCTGAATCCGGAACCATCGGCCAGATCATACTGGCGTTGTACCAATCCCTTGCCAAATGTGGTCTCGCCAACAACCAATCCGCGATCCCAATCCTGCACGGCACCGGACACGATCTCGCTCGCCGACGCCGATGCATTGTTCACAAGAACTACCAGACCGGCATCTGCCACTCGTGCGGAACCCGACGAAATATACTCTTCGTTGAACTCGGGCCTGCGGCCTTTCGTGTAAACAACCTTCTTGCCTTTGGGCAACAACTCATCAACCATTTTGAATGCCTGATCGAGATAGCCGCCGCCATTGAAGCGAAGATCAAGCACGAGTCGCCTCATGCCTTCCTTTTTCAATTTATTGACAGCCTCGACAAACTCCGTATGCGTTGTTGCGGCAAATCTTGTAACGCTAACATAACCGACCTCGTCGTCAACCATGAACGACGCATCGACAGTGTAGAGAGGAATCTTGTCGCGTGTAATATCGAATACCAACAAGTCCTTGATGCCCGTGCGCGCAATGGCGACCTTGACCTTCGTTCCCTTGGGTCCACGGAGCTTTTTGGGAACGATATCCTGTGTAATGCCGACGGACGATGTGTCGTTGATCTTCACAATTTTATCGCCGGCTTCGATGCCCAGCGCCTCACTCGGTCCGCCGACAATGGGCGTGACGACAACGAGCGTGTCGTTGAGAACGGCAAACTCGATTCCGATACCTTCAAAGCTTCCCTGAAAGTCTTCCTTGACGCGTTGCATTTCGGCCGTGGAGATGTACACCGAATGCGGATCCAACTCGCCAAGCATGCCTCTGATGGCAGCCTCGGTAAGTTTTCCCGTATCCACATCTTCGACGTACACCTTCTGCGCCATGCTCAGCACATCTTTGAACTTGTTGAGCTGGTCGTATATGTTGTCCCCGGAAATCAGCTGATTCAACCACGCTCCGGCAACCAGACTCAGCACAATAATCAAGCTCACGGACAACAGCGAAAACCGCTTCCTCATAACTCTCCCCAAAAGAAGACTGAAAAATGATGCACTCTGACCTGTCACGCGTTCATCGGACTTCAAGGTTGCGCCTTTATCTCAAGCGAGTGAAACGAAAATGACGCTGAAAGTCAACGCGACGCTACAGAAGCACTAACGCACGATGAGCGTACAAAGTTCTGATCGTTTGATCACTTGAGCAACAACGCCTTCTTGACGCTAAAGTAATCGCCGGCCCTCAGCGTGTAGAAGTACAAGCCGCTTGCCAGCATTTGACCATCGAGTGTCACGCTATGCGTCCCCGGCGTCTTTACATCGTTCACGAGAACCGCGACTTCGCGTCCGAGAATGTCGAACACTTTCAACTCCACATGAGATGTCTTCGCGATTCCGAACTTGATTGTTGTTGATGGGTTAAAGGGATTCGGAAAATTCTGTTCCAACTCGAAACGATCGGGCAGTCGCGAATCGGATGTTTTGACATCAAGGACAATGCCGCTATAAAGGGACTCGGCATAGACTGCCCGGCTTTGCAGTTGATGCAGATTGTCACCTGCAATCAATGCAAACGCGACGATCAACGTATCAGGAGTTGCCGATATGGCTGGACGAATCGTGAACGGGCCAAAGGATAGCAGAAAGCGAGTGTCGGATAGTGCAGGATACTGATCCTGCTTGATGCGGTTACTACTCATGAGCGCATATCTGCCAGTATCTGCAACTGGTGGCTGATCCAATGAATACCACGTAAAAGTGAAATGACTTGTAGTTGAATGATGTGTGTTCAGTACTCTCAGTCCAATCGGAGTCGATCCAGCATCGACGGGATTTTGCACATATGCTGTGCGCAAATTCTGAAAATATCCTGCAGCATTATTCCGTGCAAAGTTCAAAACGTTTACCGGTCCGACGTCAGCATCGCACATGAATCCCACATACGCACTGTCAATCACACGCGCCGAATTGTTCATGATCTTGAACTGAAGAATTTGAATCCCGGCCACAATAGCCTCGGTCCACGAATACGATTCTTGAATGACATGTATTCCAAGTGGAATCTGACCGCTTTGAACATAATTGTCATCCGAATATCTGCAATAGAAATTCTCGGCAGCAACAGGACGATAGGGAAGAGATCCTCCCCAATATGAATCCCATCCCGCAGGTTTTGATCCAGTCGTGTCATACACCGTCCATACGGTGTCGCCTGCAGAGTAACCTGGAAACATCTCGAACAATCGACTCGATGATCCACCTTCGTATGCGGTTGAAACGATCTCAATCGGAGGGCGGCCACCGCCTACAGACGTATCAACTTTGCCGCCCACCCAAATACCTGATCC
>CAYJNF010000148.1:0-8430 GCA_964370915.1 uncultured Chitinophagales bacterium | reverse complement strand
CGATACCTGACATTTCTATTGGACGCAAACCCTGACATTTCTACTGGGCGATTACCGATTCTCCACGCCCTTTCCCACCCTCCCATTTTTTCGTATCTTGATTGCACTATGAACCTGATTGCTCTTAAGGAGAAAACCCTGCCTGCCGGCAGGCAGGCACGAAGACTCGAAGAGGCGAAGAGAACCCCCACGAACTCTCCCCGACAGACACTCTCACACTTTCCCTTTGCGCCTTCGCGCCTTCGCGGTGAGCTTTCGCTTCGTTCTCTCAATTGCCTCTTGCTGCTCATTCTCGTCGGCTTCTACCAGTTGTTTGCGCAAGCCGAACCAGTGCGCCCTGGTACTTCCTTCGGCATGATCGACACCGTCATTGTTGTTGGGAATGAAAAGACGAAGGAAGCAATCATTATCCGCGAGATGACGCTGCGTCCCGGCATGGAAGCCACAACCGAGGCGATGGAGTGGGACCGGAGCCGCATCTACAGCATCGGGCTCTTCACACGTGTCGATCTCTCCGTCGTGCCTCTTGATAACCGCAACATGCTCATCGTGGATGTGAGCGAGCGATGGTACATCATTCCGTTGCCGCTCTTCGGATTTCGCGACGGCGATCCGAAGAAGCCCTACTACGGCGCCGGACTTCTGCACAACAATTTTCAGGGACTCAACCAGAAGCTGTTTGGATCGGTCATCTTCGGGTACAATCCCTCGCTCGCTTTGTCGTTCTCCGATCCTTGGATCGATCGCAACAACAATTTATTCCTCAGCGCCGGACTTTCGTTCTCGCGCATCCGCAACCGGAGCACAATCATCGCGGGCACAAACAACTTCGACGAACAGCATTACGACATTAATTCAACACTCGGTAAACGTTTTACATTGTTCCAATCCGTCGCACTCAATGTCGGGCTTCATATGGTCGAGGTTACCGATCACAGACCCGGCACGACTGTTTCTCCGACAGGCATCGACCGGTACATCTACGCGGGCATCAGCTATGCGTACGATTCACGCAACTTGCGTGACTACACAACAGAAGGAACCTATTTCGGCACCAACATCACGAAATACGGTTTTGGTGAAACTGTCCTAAGCTTCACCCGCATCGGGGCTGATTTCAGGCGGTTCACGCCGCTCCCCTTCAATTTCACGTTGGCAAATCGCGTTCACGGATCAGTCGTTTCCGGCTCTTTCATTCCTACGTATGCCAGAACATATTTTGGCTACGGCGACCGCATCAGAGGATACTTCAAGAATGTGTTTGAGGGAGAGAACATCACTGGTACATCCGTTGAGTTGCGGTGGCCGTTACTAAAACCGCGAACAGTGGTCTTCTCCGCCATCTCAATTCCGCAGGAGTTTTCTGTGTGGCGATTGGGTATCAGTCTCGCGCTGTTTGCCGATGCCGGCGCAACGTGGTTCCGCGGCGACAAGCTTTCTCTCGACTCATTTGCATCGGGATATGGCGGCGGCATCGCGTTCCTTCTTCCGTACGACATCGTCATGCGAACGGAATATGCATGGAACGATCGCGGCAAAGGACAATTCGTCATCGACTTCCGATCGTCGTTCTGACGCAAGAGTGTGTTTGATTCTCTAGGATGAAATCTCTACTTTCAATCGGAATCACAATGAGAAACGAATGAGCAATAACTCGCTGCTTTCTCGCATTGAAATCAGGCCGGGCGTGTGCGGCGGCAAGCCGATAATCCGCGGTATGCGCTTCACCGTTGCAAATCTCCTGGAACTGCTTGCCGGGGGGATGACGGAGAAAGAAATCCTCGACGACTACCCGTATCTCGAGGCGGATGACATCAGGGCGTGTCTCGAATTTGCGGCCCGACTCGCATCACACACCGAGCCTCTCCCCGAACCGATGAAATGAACTGGCTGATCGACGCACAACTGCCGCAAAGCCTGTGTCAGTGGATCCACGCGAAGGGTGATCTCGCTACACACGTCGCATCGCTTAACGGTGGAACCAGTCTCCCTGACGCAACTCCTTGGTCCCATGCAGCCCAACACCAACTAGTTATTATCAGCAAGGACAGTGATTTCTTTGATCGTGGCATTCTTACGGGACCGCCACCACAAGTTGTCTACATTCGAGTGGGTAACTGCTCGCACAGAACTCTCTTCGCTCTCCTTGACAGGTTCTGGCTGCAAATGAAAAATGCTCTAGCCCAGGGTGCTGCCGTCATAGAGGTGAGCAGAGAAAGAATCCGTGCATATTGAGTCAGACCGTCTTTATGGAATACTTCTTTGCGCCACCGGAAAACATCTCACAACACTCTCTCGACATCGACGGCGATGAGTTTTCCCACCTCACACACGTCATGCGGAAGAACCAAGGCGACAAATTCTGCGTGGTCAACGGCGCGGGCACGACGTACGATGTCGAGCTTGTGGAAACGACAAAGAAGAAAGCTGTCTGCCGTATCCTGGCGCAGCATGACCGTCTCCACGAGCCTGACATTGATGTGACACTCGCAGTCGGCATTCTGAAGAATGGATCGAATTTCGATTTCCTTATTGAAAAATGCACGGAGCTAGGGGTGAACACGTTCGTCCCTCTGCTCACCGAGCGAACAATTCCGCGTCACGCTCGCGTGGATCGCTGGCAGAAGCTGGCGCTCGCCGCAATGAAGCAATCCGGGCGTTGTGTGCTACCAAAGGTAGGCGACGCGATTAAGTTCAGTGAATTCGTTTCTACCGTTCCAGGCTCTGCCGCGAAGTTCATTCCGCACGAACGGGTCACGTCGCCTTCGCTGTCAGGCTTTGCGACCAATCAGCGTGCGAAGGAGATCATTTTTTGCATCGGACCGGAAGGCGGGTTCAGTGAAGCAGAAGTTGCGTATGCGACGACAAAAGGATTTGCACCTGTCACACTCGGCACGAGACGATTGAGGACAGAAACCGCTGCCATCCTCGCATGCGGTCTCGTGCTGTCGTGAAACTTTGTCCTCACGATTTGCGATTCTTTCCGACACAATGAATAGACGACCTTACATCATCGCATGGCTGACTATTTTTCTGGGAGTTCTCGTTTGGTCTGCCATCAACCCCAAGGACTACTTCACATGGCTGCTTGAAGTGTTCCCGGCATTGATCGGGGTTGTCGTCCTTCTCTCCACATACAGACGGTTTCCGCTCACGTCTCTTGCGTACGTCCTTATTCTCTTGCATGCCATCGTGCTCATGATTGGCGGGCACTACACATACGCAGAGGTTCCGCTCTTCAACACCATTCGCGATCTGTTGCATCAGACGCGCAACAACTATGACAAGGTGGGACATTTTGCCCAGGGATTCATCCCTGCGATTGTCGTACGTGAAATACTTATCCGGGTTGTACGGATTCAAAAACGCGGCTGGCTCTTCTTCATCGTCGTATCAATCTGTCTTGCCATCAGCGCGTTTTATGAGCTGATCGAGTGGTGGGTCGCCATTTCTTCGGGCGAATCCGCTGAGGCGTTTCTTGGTACCCAGGGCTACGTGTGGGATACACAATCGGATATGTTCCTTGCCCTGTTGGGAGCGACGGTCAGCCTGCTTATACTCTCCCGTTGGCATGATCGCCATCTTTCCAGACTTCAGACATCCACCCAAACCTTAACTACGGAGTGACATGGGAAGGAAAGCCCCACAAAAGAAGAAGTCATCCATCGACCAGGGCAGGAACACTGTCATCGCAATCCTCGCGGTCCTCATCATCACGACAGTGTCGTTCCTCCCCTCACTGCAAAACGGTTTCACCAACTGGGATGACAACCAGTACGTAACACAGAATCAGATGATCACGGAGTTATCGTGGAGCAGCATCAAGACATTTTTCACGACATTCTATGGCGGCAACTACCATCCCCTAGTCGCGCTAACCAACGCTGTCTAGTATCACTTCTGGCAGTTGAACCCGACTCCCTACCACCTCATCAATCTCCTGTTGCACCTCGGGAACACGGCGCTTGTGTTCTGCTTCATTCTTCTGCTCACGAAGAGACTTGAGGCTGCACTCATCGTGGCATTGTTCTTCGGTATTCATCCGATGCACGTGGAATCGGTTGCATGGATAGCCGAGCGGAAGGATGTACTCTACACATTCTTCTTCCTCGGCTCATTGATATACTATCTGATCTATATCCGGAACGGCGAAAAACCGAAACACCTGATTCTGAGTTTCATTCTATTGCTTGTCTCGCTATTCTCAAAATCTGCTGCTGTAATCACGCCTGGAGTTTTCCTTCTCATCGATTATTTTGTCAAACGTGAATGGAGTTGGAAACTCATACGCGAGAAAATTCCATTTGTCGTGCTTGCGCTGACGTTCGGGATCGTTGCACTGTTTTCCCAGGGATCCGCGAAGGCACTCAACACGCTTGAACCATTTTCCATCATCGATCGCGTTCTCATCAGCAGCTACGCGGTTGTATTTTACATCTGGAAACTCTTCTGGCCTGTGGACCTTTCAGCGTTCTACAACTTCCCGCTGCTTGGCATTCCATTGCCGTTGAAATACTATGTCGCCCCGTTCATTCTTGCACTCATAGCATTTCTCATTTACAAAAGCGGGGAATTCAAAAGAGATTTGCTGTTCGGATTCAGCCTTTATCTTCTCAGCATCATTCTTGTTATCCAGATTATTTCAGTGGGTATGACTGTCGTGTCGGAGCGGTACGCGTACGTGTCCTACATCGGACTGTTCTTCATTGTTGCGAGAGCATATTGCGAGATTGTTGATGGAAGGTGGCGATTGTCCAGCGGTGCCAAACGCACAGTTCAAACGGTCGTGATCGGATTGGCGCTTTTCTGCAGCGTGCTGACATGGCAGCGATGCAAGGTGTGGCAGGACGGAGTAACGCTCTTCACCGATGCGATTGCCAAAGAGCAAACATCGCCGATTCCGTTTTACAATCGTGCGATGGCGAAATACCACAAGGGCGAGTACGCGAGTGCGATCACGGATTTCGACCGGGCAATTGGGTTGTATAACAAGGACGTGGATTATTTTCTCAACCGGGGTGCTTCGAAGTTCGCACTGGGCGATTTCGTCGGGGCAAGGTCTGATTTTACAGAACTTCTCAAGCTGAATCCGAACCACGCGGATGGATTGACGAATATTGCCAATGCGGAAGCCATGCTCAACGAATACGAACCTGCCATTCAACACTTCGATCGCGCACTCGAACTGAATCCCAACGGCATGCTTGCATACTTCAACCGCGGGCATCTTCATTTCAGGATGAACCATCTCACCCAGGCATGCGCAGATTGGCAACGATCACGTGATCTGGGCTATCAAGACGCTTCCTACATGCTCAATAAACACTGCAAGTCTGCAACCAACTAACGCGCAATCGATCAAGCGCTCTTCTTCATCTTCTCTGCGACGATGGACTGCGTTTCCTCAAGCATCATTCTGCTTGTCTTGAGCAACGAAATCAACTCGTCCGTTTTCCAGTGAACGAACTCGGTGTCCGCAAGACCGTTCAGGTTAATGCGCACATTCAGCGCGGCGGACTCGCATGCGGCATGCAGCATCAGCGCACTCACGCCCGCGTCGCTGATGGAGTTCTTATTCCCGTTCTCCGCCACGTTCTGCGCCAGCGCCATCGCGTCGATGCAGTGCTTCATCACTTCCAGCGGAACCATCGTCGCTTCTTTCGTTGCCGCCGTAATCGCCGCATCACGCAGCGCTTTCTGCGAGTCGTCATCCTTGGGCAGACTGAACGCTTCCATCACTTTGTTGAACGCTTCCGTGTCCTTGTCGATGAGCACCGTGAAGCGGGCGCGGAGCTCTTCGGAATCCTTCAGCACTTTCTTTAGTTGCTCTTCCACCGCAATATATTTTTTCTTGCCGATTGTGAGATTACACACCATCGAGGTGAGCGCGGCGCCAAGAGCGCCCGCCACTGCCGCAACGCTGCCGCCCCCCGGCGCAGGGGACGATGAGGCAAGCTCATCGAGAAATCCGTTCATCGATTTTTTCGTGGCCATACTGTTCCTAACTACAATTGGTATTCGATAATCTTTTTCTTTGGATCGAACCGATCAAGCTGACTAAGCCCGAGCCGTTCATCGGCGATCGACAGGAGCTCGAGTTCGCCAGTTGTGTACGGTGAGTAGAACCTGCCCGCCATCAGCATTGCTTCAAGCGGCGAAAGTCCGATCAACTCACTGCCCGTAACCTCAACGCCAAGCGTCGCAGCTTCTTTCTTCACTTCTTCAAAAGCAACATGTGGAGGCGTGACGTGAAAGTTGGTCAGATTGATGGAGACTTGCGCAATATTGTGGGCTTCCAGCAACACTCCCATCGCCTTCACCGATTTCAGACTGCCCGGAATGGACACCTTCTTCCCCTTCGCATCAAGCACCGGATTACCCTCCGCATCTTTCTTGAGGCGGCCGCTTTCGCGGATGCGCAACGCAATCTCGTTGGCAATCTTCGTGTCGCTTGTGTTCAGATTGACGTTGTAGGCGATCAGGAACATGCGGGCGCCGGTCACCGTCGCGCCGGACTTGGCATTGAATTTCGCAGGACCGAAATCCGGATTCCATTCAGGGTCTTGTAGCTTCCCGGCCAGTCCCTCGTACTCCCCCTTTCTGATTGTCGAAAGGTTCCTCCGCTCGGGTTTTGTGGCGGCTTCTTCATACAGATAGATCGGGATGTTCAGTTCCTCGCCAACACGTTTGCCATACTCTTGCGCGAGGCGAACACAGTCCTGCATCGTCACTCCCTGAAGCGGAACGAACGGAACGACGTCCGTGGCACCCAAACGCGGGTGCTCTCCGGTATGCCGGGTCATGTCAATAAGCTCGGACGCCTTTCTCGTTGCAGCATACGCGGCCTCCACCACGGCGGCAGGATCGCCAATGAATGTGACGACTGTTCGATTATAATCCTTGTCAGGCTCAGCGCTGATGAACTTCACGCCGGACACATTCGTGATCGCTCCGGCTATGGCATTGATTGTTTTGATATCGCGCCCTTCACTGAAATTCGGGACGCATTCAACTATTCGTGGCATCAGGACTCCCTTAGAATTGCCACGACCTTCAGGTCGTGGGTAATAGCATCAAAAACTATCGGGCTTTAGCCCATGACTTGATGCATTGTTGGCAACTTGGCAGTGAAGCACTGCTGTGGCGTTCACATCCCTCTCTAGAATTCGAGAACTGTTCCGTTCTTAATCGTGGTTATGATATGATTTGCGCCGAAATGATATGCAAGAAATTTGTAATCCGGCACATCGGCAATAATCAGGTCGGCATTCTTTCCCACTTCAATGCTGCCGATCGATGATGACATATTCAATGCTGCCGCCGCATTGAGCGTTGACGCGACGAGAGCCTCTTCGGGCGACATTTTCATTTGCGTGCAGGCGATCGTCATCATCAGCGGCATGGAGTACGACATGCACGAGCCGGGATTGAAGTCACTTGCGATTGCCACAGCAACGCCGGCATCAATCAGCTTTCGTGCAGGAGCATATCCATGATTGAGGAAAAATGAGACGCCGGGCAGTAGAGCAGCGACGACATTGCCCTCCCGCAATGCTTGTATTCCTTCCTCTGTAACATGTTCAAGATGATCAGCCGAAACCGCACCGACGCGGGCTGCAAGTTCAGCACCGCCAAGCGGATTCAATTCTTCGGCATGAATCTTCGGCAGCATACCGTGCGTCTTTCCTTCAGTCAGAATACGCTCCGTATCATCAAGCTCAAAGTAGCCCTTCTCACAAAACACATCACAGAACGCAGCAAGATTTCTCTTGCCAGCATACGGAATCATCTTGTCGATGATGAGATCGACATAGGCAGATTTGTTCTGTTTGTATTCGGGTGGATACGCGTGCGCGCCAATGAATGTCGGTACAACGGTCATCATCTCTTCCGCTTTCAGCTCATTGATCGCATCAAGCATTTTGATCTCCGAATCGAGGTCGAGTCCGTAGCCTGTTTTTATTTCGACAGTCGTCGTGCCATGCCGCATCATTGAGTTCATGTAGCGAAGCGTTTGCTTCTTCAGGTCCTTCTTGCTCGCAGCACGAACGTTTGTGATCGTATTGAGTATGCCCCCACCCGCTTCAGCGATTTGCTGATAGGTTGCGCCCTGCGACCGCAGTGCAAACTCATGTGCACGGTTTCCTGCAAACATCATATGTGTGTGCGAGTCTACGAACCCGGGCAGCACAACCTTTCCACTTGCATCAATCTCACTGAACGTTTCAGGCAGCGAACCCTTCCAGTCGCTCATTGCTCCGACCCAGACAATCTTCCCGTTCTCCGACAACACACCTGCGTCTGTAAGCACACCGACATCGCGCATCTCTGCACCGAGTTTCGTGCGCTTTCAGCCTGCGGCAACGTTGATAATTTGCGTGATATTCTTGATGAAGAGATTCAACGATTTCTATAATGTGATGTCGGGCG
>CAYJNF010000147.1:0-8459 GCA_964370915.1 uncultured Chitinophagales bacterium | reverse complement strand
GGCAAGGCCTATGCTGCCGCGAAGAAGGCGGAGCGTTTCGCTCCGCTTCTCAAGTTGCAGCATGCACTTGCCGACAAATTGGTGCTCAGCAAGATCCGCGAACGTTTGGGCGGAAGGATGAAGTTCATGGTGTCCGGAGGCGCAGCGCTGCCGAAGGAGTTTGGTGATTTCTTCGAGGCGATCGGGATTGTTATTATTGAAGGATATGGCCTCACGGAAACCTCGCCCGTAATTTCCGCGAACAAAATCGACGAGTACAAGTTTGGGGCAGTCGGCAAACCGATACCGAATGTTGAGGTAAAGATTGCGCAGGATGGCGAAATCCTCGCCCGCGGTCCCAACATCATGAAGGGCTATTGGAAGCTTCCCGAATTGACTGCCGAAGTGATCGACAAGGATGGTTGGTTCCACACCGGCGACATAGGATTGATTGATAGCGATGGATTCATTCACATCACGGATAGAAAGAAGCACCTCTTCGTCAGCTCAGGCGGCAAGAACATCGCGCCGCAGCCGATCGAAAACCTCTTTCTTGCCAGCAGATTCATCGAACAGTTTGTGTTGATTGGCGACAGGCGTATGTTCTGCACGGCGCTCGTCGTTCCGGATTTTGACTCGCTGAAAGCATACGCCGATGAACGCGGTATTCCGTTTTCGCACAATCACGAGTTGGTCCAACATCCGGAAATCAATGAATTGATCGAGAAGGACATCGATCAGATTCAGAAAGATCTTGCAAACTTCGAGCGCGTACGAAAATTTATTCTTCTCGCACGGCCGTTCACAATTGAAGAGGGCGAGCTTACGCCGACACAAAAGATCAAACGCAAAGTCGTGGAAGAAAAATACGCTGAGTTGATCGACAAGATGTACCAGGGAATTAACTGACGTTATCTGAGCCGGGTCATTGGATTACACTGTGCTTTCAGAAATTCGAAAGTCGGTTGACTCAATGACCCGGTTCCTTACCTTGCCTTTCCATCCCTTTTTCCCTACCTTTTGAGTGGAATTTGTTAAAACCTCACCCTGTTTTGCTTAACGTAGGATTTCCATGCTAGAGCAGTACGCACCCATAGCCATCATGATCACGTTGGCGGTCATCTTCGGAATTGTGCTTGCCAATGTCAACCGTTGGATTGGACCAAAGAAGCCCAATGAAGAAAAGCTCTCCACGTATGAAAGCGGGATGGAGCCTGTGAAGACCGCCCGCGAGCGGTTCTCGGTAAAATTCTACCTGGTGGCAATGCTTTTCATTGTATTCGATATTGAAATTGTGTTCATGTATCCGTGGGCCGTCAAATTCAGGGAACTCGGATTGTTTGGATTTGTTGAAATGATTGTATTCATCGTGATCCTGTTAGTAGGGTTTTTGTATGTATGGAGGAAAGGGGCGCTAAAATGGGACTAGAGAATTTGGAACGGGACGGCTACATCGTCTCGTCGATGGACTTCCTGATTAACTGGGCGCGCAAGAATTCTCTCTGGCCGATGCCAATGGGAATTTCGTGCTGTGCGATTGAGATGATGGCGACGGCTTCTCCACGATTCGATATTTCACGATTCGGTTCGGAGGTTATGCGCTTCACGCCGCGTCAGTGCGACGTGATGATTGTTGCCGGCACCGTCACATACAAAATGGCAAAGGTGGTCCGCAAGATTTATGATCAGATGCCCGACCCGAAATGGGTGATCTCCATGGGTGCATGCGCATCGTCGGGCGGCATGTTCCGCTCGTATTCTGTTGTGCAGGGTATCGATCAGTTCATGCCGGTCGATGTTTTTGTGGCAGGATGTCCGCCTCGTCCGGAGAATCTGCTGAATGGTCTTATGGAATTGCAGAAGAAGATCACGGAGGATCGGACACTTGGCTCGCTTATCAAAGGCGATCGAAGCGAAAAGATTGTCATCAACGAAGCCGGCAAGGTGGAACGAATCGGGGCAGCCGCATGAACCAACTCATTCTCGGAAAACTCAAACAACACTTTCCGGAAAGTATCGAAGCCGCAAACGAATTTCCTGCCCGTCCCTGCCTGCCGGCAGGCACGGCGGCAGGCGGGAGCGGCGACCTTACCGTGCAGATCAAGAAGAATCACATCGTCAAGGTCGCGGAGTTTCTGAAGAACGATCCCGATCTGCAGTTTGATATGGTAATCGACCTTCTCGGTGTTGACATGTATCGTCCTGAAGGCCGGTTTGAAGTTGTCTACAATCTGTATTCGGTCAGGAACAAGAAGTACCTCCGCCTCAAAGTTCTGGTCGATGAAGGAGAGTGTGTTGTCCCGTCCGTGGTGAATGTCTGGAGCGGAGCGAACTGGCACGAACGCGAAACGTTCGATATGTTTGGCATAAAGTTCATTGGTCATCCGGATTTGCGCCGCATGTACATGCCCGAGGAGTACCAGTACTATCCTCTTCGCAAGGACTTCCCGCTGATGGGCATTCCCGATTCAATTCCACTTCCACGAAAATAGTTGTACGCATATGTCAACTGTAGTAGCTGAGCATTCCAGGAAAAGCCAAATTCTCGCCGCGCTCGAAGACGCCGACACCACGTTTACCATCGACGACCCGCTGGAAAACACCATGGTGTTGAACATGGGCCCACAGCATCCCGCAACACACGGCGTGTTGCGCGTGCTGATAAAGCTCGATGGTGAAACGGTGCTGAGTTCCGTTCCGGAGCTTGGCTATCTGCATCGCGGGTATGAGAAGATTGCCGAAAACTCAACGTATCACGAGTTCATTCCGCACACGGATCGCCTGGACTATCTTTCGCCGCTCTCGAACAATGTCGGGTATGTGCTTGCTGTCGAGAAGTTGATAGGCGTGGAAGTGCCGAAACGCGCGCAGTACATTCGCGTATTGATTGCCGAGATGGCGCGTGTCGCTTCGCATCTTGTCGCGGTCGGCAGCATGGCCATGGATGTCGGAGCGCTGACCGTGTTGTTGTGGACCTTCCGCGAGCGCGAGAAACTCATGGACATCTATGACGTTCTTTGCGGGGCGCGGTTTACCACAAGCTACACACGCATCGGTGGTTTGCTCCAGGATTGGACAGACACCTGTACAATGATGCTCACCAAGTTCCTCGATGAGTTTGAGCAGGACATGAAGGAAGTGGAGAACCTGCTGTTTACCAACAGAATTTTTATCGAGCGCTGCGAGAATGTTGGCTACATTTCACAGCAACAGTGCGTCGAGATGGGCATGACCGGTCCGATCCTGCGCGCGTCAGGCGTTCCACGCGACCTTCGCCGGGATAACCCCTACCTTGTGTATGACGAGTTGGACTTTGACGTGATCACGGCGAAGGAAAGCGATTCGCTCGCGCGGTTCTATGTTCGCTTTTCCGAAGCGATGGAAAGCGCGAAGATTCTCCGTCAGGCATTGCAAAAGATGCCCGCCGGCCCGATTCATGCGCAGGAGACAAAGAAGGTTCTTCCCCGCAAAGATCGCGTGTACACAAAAATGGAAGAGCTGATTCACGACTTCATGCTCATCAACATGGGCATCGATCCGCCCGTGGGTGAGGTGTACCAAGGCATTGAATCGTCAAAAGGAGAGTTCGGCATTTATCTTGTCAGCGATGGTACGGGACATCCATGGCGATTGAAGATTCGCAGCCCGTCAATGGTGAACCTCTCGGCGCTGCCCGTGATGATCAAAGGCGCGATGGTATCGGATATTGTTGCCATCATTGGCAGCATTGACCCAGTGATGGGCGAGGCAGACAAGTAAGTATGTTCAAGGAAAACGAGGAAGCCAGCCACGTCTTCCGCCGTTTTCCTTTTACAATTTTCAATTAGACTTCAAAACTATGCTATCAGAATCCAATCTCCAGAAAATCGAAGAACTCAAGAAACGTTATCAGAGTCCACAGTCGGTGGTGCTTGCCGCGTTGTGGATGTGGCAGGACGAGCATGGCTGGATCTCCAATGAGGGGATGGAGTACGTCGCCAAGCTCCTCGGAATTCCTCCCCATCACGTCTATGGGGTTGTCACGTTCTACACGATGTTCAACAAGGAGCCTGTCGGAAAACACAAGCTTGAGGTGTGTACGAACGTCTCATGCATGCTGAAAAACAGTGATAAGATTTTGAAGCACATTGAAGATCGGCTGCACATCAAAGTTGGCGAGACGACTCCCGACAAACGCTTCACGCTTGTAGAGGCAGAATGCCTTGGCGCATGCGGATACGCGCCAATGCTGCAATGTGGCGATGAATATTACGAGAATCTCGATGAGGCGAAGGTGGATCGGATGTTGGCAGAGCTGAAATAGAGCACACGGAATGAAATTCACCCAATACTTCTTGTTTACTCGAAATCGTCCCGACAGAAAGAACATAAAATAAGAATGGATTGAATTTACAGTGAAAAATCCGATGCGTGAAGAAATTCAGTCGGAGGGGAGAAATTCGTCGGTGGGCAAAGATAAAAGAATCAAACAATAAGGTCCTCCGGGTTGTCTTGCTTGATGATGTAGAAACAGTCCATAACGCGTTTTTCGATAGATCGTTCAAGGAATGACCATGCAAATAAAGTACTTCCCTGACACGGACACACTTCTGGTTATGTTCAACGAAAACGAAGTGGCGGAGACCCGCGACATTGACGAGAACGTCAATATTGACCTTGATCGGAATGGGGGATTGGTTAACATGACCGTTGAACATGCAAATCAGCGAACAGACGTGATGAATTTTTCTTTCCAGCGGGTCGTGGCTCAATAGTTGGGGTCGAGGATGAGTCTACTCTCCCAGGACCTCCAAAGCATAGAAGTTAGCATGTGACGAGAAAGTAATGAAATAATGGAAAAACTGATTCTCCCCGACATACCTGACCTTCACAAGATTGACGTCTACGAAGCGAACGGCGGTTACGAAATGCTGCGCGTTGCGCTGGGGCTGAAGTCCCGCGCAACGGGATCCCGCTTCGCGGGACCCGAAGAAGTTACAGACGAGGTGAAGAAGTCCAATCTTCGCGGCCGTGGAGGCGCATGCTTCCCAACTGGCCTAAAGTGGACGTTCATGCCTAAGGTGACCACCAAGCCAAAGTATCTCTGCATCAACGGCGACGAGAGCGAGCCGGGGACGTTTAAGGATCGCCAAATTTTTGAGGACAACCCGCACCTGATGATTGAAGGCGCCCTCATTGCCGCGTATGCGATGGGCATCGGCACGATCTATTTGTATGTGCGAGGCGAGTATAACAAGTGGATCATCATGGTGCAAAAGGCATTGGACGATGCCTACGCCAAGGGGTACATCGGAGAGAATATTCTCGGTTCCGGCTTCAACACGAATTTCTACATCCATCGCGGTGCAGGCGCATACATTTGCGGCGAGGAATCATCCTTGATGAATTCGTTGGAAGGTGAACGCGGCTACCCGCGTGTGAAGCCTCCATTTCCCGCGCAGTTCGGTTTGTGGGGATGCCCGACAACCATCAATAATGTGGAGACCATCGCCAACGTTCCGATCATTATGAAGTTGGGATGGGAAGCCTATTCCAAGATCGGCCATCCGAAACATCCCGGGCCGATTCTCGTTGGTGTGAGCGGGCATGTGAATAAGCCCGGCGTGTTCGAATTGCCCACCGGCGTGTTGCTGACGGACATCATCTACAAGTATTGCGGCGGCGTTCCGGGCGACAAGAAAATCAAAGCTATCATCCCGGGCGGATCTTCGACAATGATCATGCGCGGCGAGACCATCGAAGGCGTTACGATGGATGCCGATGGATTGAAGGCTGCCGGCTCGTCAGTAGGTACTGCCGGACTCATCGTCATGGATGAAGACACCGATCTTATTCGCGTTATCACCCGTATCACTAAATTCTACTATCACGAATCATGCGGACAATGCACGCCGTGCCGCGAAGGTACCGGCTGGATGTTCAAGATTCTCAAGCGTTTTGAGAATTCGGATGCGTCTCTCGAAGACATTGATCTCCTGCTTGACGTGGCAAACAACATCGAAGGAAATACCATTTGTGCACTTGGCGATGCGGCCGCCTGGCCTGTGCAAAGCATGATCAATCGCTTCCGCGACGAGTTTGAAAAGCGGTGTGTGAAGACGAATGGATCAGGCACAAAACGAATTGCCAAAGACATGGTGCATGCGATGCGGTAGCGTGTGTTGATCTTAGTTTCCATTGTCTTTGAAGCCGCGCAAAGCCTCGCGAGAAGTGGGGCTTTTGTCTTTATACATCAAGGCGTAGTCTTCACGATGATTCTCAATATTTTTTCCACCCCTTGTTTCTTGAACGCAATCTCTGTATGATTGCCCCAGCAATTCTCCCCTGAATTCTTATCGACCAAATTTCCTTCAGTCGGTTTTTTTCCTGCACGGCGGCCATAGGCTTTTTGATAGTTTGAATTTGCAGTTATTCTTGAGAATTTGATTTCTCGCGATACGCAACATTCTTCACTAACAAATAGGGGGATCCTATGATTCGCTCTGCTACGTTTGTTTCCTGCGTGTTTCTCGTGTGGCTCTGTGTAACCACATCCCATTCTGGAACCTCGAAGGGTCTGCAGCCCTTGCGTGGCACCCCGGAACAATTGGGTTTGCAGCACCCGCCTCCACCAATGATCTCGAGTGGCGCACTCGGCGCGATGGAGGTTGCACACACTTCACCCGTTTTTCGTCCTGACCAAGCATCTCGGTATGCACCGTCAGAACCGCAACCGGATAGCCCCATTCTCTCCTCGAGTTTCACCACCGTGGATTTTGATGGCGATGGCGCGTACAGCGGGTTTTACCACATTCCGCCCGATCCGCACGGTGCGGTTGGTCCTGCGCATGTCGTCAACGTGGTGAATACGAATATCGAGTGGTACTCGAAGACCGGCACTTTCGTTTCGGGGAAACGACTCGGCAAAAACTCGACGACAGCCGTTGGAAGTTTCTTTGAGTCCCTCACTCCGGTGAACGGTCTCTTCGATCCCAAGGTTATCTACGATCAGTTTGAAGGACGTTTTGTGGTTGTCGCGTTGGAGCAAACGTTGACAGGCTCTGACAGTACCTCACGTATTCTGGTGGCCGTGTCAGCAACCAGCGATCCTACAGGGACTTGGTATTTTCTTGCAATCGATTCCAAGATATCGATCAGCGGAGGTTTTCGCTGGGCCGACTATCCCGGCATTGCAGTCGACGACAAAGCTGTGTACATCACAAATAACATGTTTAGTTTCACTACCGGGGCAAATTTTGGCAGCAGACTTTGGATAATCCACAAAGGAGTTGCCGGAGGATTCTACGGCGGCGGAGCTGCGACATTTACGGTTCATGACGCGGGAACACTTTCGGGGCTTGGGGCAGTCACTGGCACGCTTCAACCCGCGCATCGGTTCGGAGCGCCCCCTTCGACATATGGAACGTACCTCGTCTCTTCCGGCTGGTCCGATGGCGGCGGAGCGGACTTCTTAGCGGTAATTTCCGTTACCGACCCGCTTGGGACCCCAACTTTTGCCAGCGTGTATACTCCCCTGGGGGGCGATATATTTTCCACGACTTTGGGCGATGCGCCGCAATTGGGCACGGCAACTACTATTGAAACAAATGACGTACGATGTCTTCACACGGTGTGGCGGTCGACAGAATTGTGGGGCGTCTTGACGGCGGTCCCGACCTCGGGCGCGGATGCCGGACAGACAACTGCGTTTTGGTTTCGCATTCTCACCCCCGCGTTAAGTCTTCTCGACAAGGGATTTGTTGGTGGCGAAGACCTTGGTACTGGGACGTATACCTTCTTTCCATCAATTGCCGTCAACTCGACACTCGATGTTGCCATCGGATTTGCCGCTTCGGGACCAACCATTTATCCGGGTGCATATTTCACCGGGAGATTTGCTGCAGATGCGGCTGGCACAAACCGAGGATCGGGCGTTTTGCGCGCTGGCGTTGATTACTACGTTCGGACATTTGGCGGACCAAGAAACCGGTGGGGCGATTACAGCGGGGCTTGAATTGATCCTTCCGTTGGCTCGTTCTGGATTTTCAATGAGTATGCGATGGCGCGCGGCACCCTCTTCAGCGGGGAGGATGGACGATGGAAAACCGCGTGGGGAAACTTGCCGGCATCTGCACTCCCGATTCAGTTGGCATCATTTACGGGTACCGTTGTACACAACAATTCAGTGCGATTGGAATGGCGGACTTCCTCCGAAGTAAACAACTACGGGTTCGAGCTTGAGAAATCGCTTGGTAACGCAAACAACTATCAAACAATCCCGAACAGTTTTCTTGCCGGGCATGGGACGACGAGCGAGCCGCACGCATACACGTTTACAGAACCCAACGTTGGTCAGGGCACGTGGTATTATCGGCTGAAACAAATTGACCTGAATGGCATTACGAATTATCATGAAGGCGTGAGAGTTGATGTGTTGCTCACCGGCGTGGAATCAAGCGCGCTCCCGGCGGTTGTATCTCTGCAAAAGAACTATCCTAATC
>CAYJNF010000146.1:0-8484 GCA_964370915.1 uncultured Chitinophagales bacterium | reverse complement strand
AAAGAACCTCATCGATTCATCCAGCGTCGAGCGCGTGTATCCGCATACCAAGCAATATGTCGCCGGAGTGAACCTTCAGAGCTTGTGGGGAAAGAACGGATACTCAGTAGCAACACTGTATGCGGTCGGCACATCGACGATCGTCGATGTCTTCTCCGATTTCTCTTACAGAAGAAGAGGCCCGAACGGCGAGGTACTTGACTATCAGAAGCTGAATTCCCGTCCCGTCTTCATCAACAATTCGCAGGAGTCGTTTGTCGGAATGAAGTACGAGTTGTTCTACCAGCCACATCCGCGGCATGAACTCTCACTCGGTGGTCAGATTCAGCTTTCCGACAAGTGGAAGAACGACGTCTGGCTCGAAGGCGACACCACGCGATTCGATCTTGATCGCAACGGCAGCTTCGAGACCGGCCCGATTCTCGTTCCGCAATACCGGTATGTGAATGAAATCGGATTTGGGAAAGAATCGAAGTACTTCCTCTACGCGAGCGACAAGTTCAAGATCACGCCGGAGCTGGCGTTCACACTCGGTCTGCGCTACGATTATTTTACGTATCCCGGCGTTGGCAATGTTTCGCCGCGTGCGAGTCTCTCGTATCACATCATCCCGCAAATCACGACGCTCACACTGGCGGCAGGACGCTATACTCAGACGCAACCGTTTCCCTACTTCAGCGACCGGCGGCAGCTCGACTATAACAAACATCTCGAGAACATGATTGCCGACCATGTCGTGCTCGGACTCGAACATATTCTTGATGACGGATTGAAGTTCAGCATCGAAGCTTACTACAAGCACTATTCAAAAGTTGCCGTGTCTGAAGAGTTTGTATATTCAGCCGACAAGACGTTCTGGTCTGATCGGTTCCTCACCATCGGCAAGCGGCGATCATATGGCGTTGAGCTTTTGCTTGACAAGAAGCAGGTCAAGGATTTCTTCGGGACAGTCAGTGTCTCGCTTTCGAAGACGGAAGAAGCCGACCCGCGCATTCCCCGGAAAGTCGACTGGTATCCGTCGGAATACGATTATCCTGTTATTCTCACAATCGTTGGCGGGCATGTGGTACGCGGAATGCGCGACTGGTTGAGCGACCTTCCTTTTTTTCTGAAATATCCGGCGTACATTCTTCCATTCTCCAATGAGGTTGAGTTCAGCGTCAAGTACCGGTTCCAGACGGGCAGGCCGTACACACCCAAGCAGTATGTCACCTGGAAACAATTTCGTGAAGGTGGCGTGAAGTGGTCGCACGGAGCGTGGATTGAATCAGACCGGATCAACGATGCGCGGTATCAAAATTACAGTCGCATTGATCTGCAATGGATCAGCCGTTTCTACTTTCAGACATGGAACATTAACGTGTACATTGCCCTGCAAAATCTGCTCGACTCGAAGAACGTGTTCTACGAAAATCACCGGAGCGATGGAACCGTTGAAACAGCTTATCAATTTCGCTTCTTCCCGGTGGGAGGTATTGAAGTAGAATTTTGATGAATGATTGACATTGCACTGAATCCTCGTTAACATATTGCAGTGTTCTTTCCCAAGGTGGGACGCATTATTCATTTTCCTATGAAGTGAATATCGGTCTCACCTTTTCCATTCCTGTCTGGAGGAGGATATATCATGCAAAAAGCACTTCTCATCGGATTGCTGATGCTCCTCACCTTTTGCCTCGTACATGCAAATGGCGTTGGAGTATTGGACGGAAGAAACGGCGTCTATCTTCGATTGGATTCGACGACCGTCAACGTTACGGTGGAAAGTCAGATCGCTCTGACAACAACAACACAGTACTTCAAGAATTTGCTGGGCACCGATACGGTGAAGTATGCGTTCCCGCTTCCCGAGCAAGCGAGCGCAATAGGGTTGCGGTGGCGCATCAACGGAATCTGGCGGACGGCAAACATTACGGGGACGCCACAAGATACAACACTGCCGGGAGGCGGGACGATTCATCCGAGTCTCAAAACGTTTCTCGGGAACACTGCGTTGTTCTTTTCCATTCCGCAACTGATCCATGCGGATTCAACACTTGCGGTCGAACTGACGTATGTCGAATTGCTGCCCTACAAATTCGGCAACGTCAACTATACATATCCAAGCGACTATCATCTTATCCAAACGCTTGCCATCGCCCGTCAGACTCTGAACTTCTCGTTAACCTCTCCCCGGACAATCGACAGCATCCGTGTCATCAGCTCGCATGCTGTTTCGAGTCTGATCAACAACGGCAACTCGGCCTCGGTCAGAATTGTGTTGAACGAACTTCCGGGATCTCAGAACTATCTCATCCGCTATTCGCTCAGCCTGTCGCAACTCGGTCTGTTCAGCTTCAGCACGTTTCAGCCCGACTCACTCGTGCCAGATACATTGGGACGCGGCTTCTTCACGTTTGTCGCAGAGCCGGATCCGAGTGCCACTTCGGGGACTATCAAGAAAGTTTTTACGCTGATCGTCGACCGGTCGGGCAGCATGGGTGGAACGAAAATCGTCCAGGCCCGCGATGCCGCGCGGTTCATCACACAAAATCTCAACACCGGCGACAAGTTCAATGTCATCGACTTTGATGATATCATCACCCCGTTCAGGCCAACGCATGTGCTGTATACGCCGCAGGCACGAGACTCGGCACTGACATACATCAACACACTTACAGCGCGCGGGCTTACCAATATTTCAGGAGTGTTCGATGTTGCTGTGCCGCAATTCTCAGCAGCCAATGACAGCACGGCAAACATCATCATCTTCTTCACTGACGGAATGCCGACAACAGGAATAACGAACATCAACTTGCTGATCGCTCACGTTGACACATTGATGCAACGGACCGAACGAAACATTTTTCTCTTCGTGTTCGGCATCGGGGCGGACGTCAATCAGCAACTTCTCACACAGATGGCAAGCCACAACAAGGGTCTGTCGGAGTTTCTGTTGAACGACGAGCTTTACAGCCGTATCACCGACTTTTATCAGACGATCCGCAACCCCGTGTTGCTCAACACGCAGATCAGTTTCAATCCGCCGCTTGTCTCGGAAGTCTATCCGATTCCGCTGCCGAATCTCTACAAAGGTCAACAAATGATTGTCGCCGGGAGGTATCGGCAGCCCGGCAATACGACAATCACCTTGAGCGGAATGGCATTCTCTCAACCTGTCTCATATCAGTACAACGTCGCACTCGCCGAGTCCGCGCCTTCACAGTATCAATTTCTGCCAAAGATCTGGGCGAAGAAGAAGATCGAGTACCTGCTTGTGCAATACTATGCGTTGAATCCCTCTTCCCCAGAGGCTGGCGTCATTAAAGCAAGAATCGTGGCCATCAGTCGCGCATACGGCGTGATCAGTCCGTTCACGAGCTTCACGGGTGGAGGCGGCACTTCGGTCGAAGAAAGCATTACTGCAGGAAAGCCAACGCCGATATCGTTTGAGTTGCTTGGCAACTATCCTAATCCGTTCAACCCAAGCACAACCATTCGCGTCAAGCTACATACTGACTACACAGGTGTGATTGAGCTGCGCATCTACAACACGCTCGGAGAGTTGGTGCGTACGCTGAGGTTCGTCGCTCACGGCGAAGGAACGTACAACATCGAGTGGGACGGACATCTCGGCAACGGGTCTGCTGCGGCGCGGGGTGTGTATGTGTACGTTGTCTGGAGCGACAACACAGTGCTGGCACAAAAGATGATGCTGGTTAAATACAACCAATCCACACGACTCATCGGGCCATCAGACGCGAATGACCCGATGAGTCTCTCACTCTCTCTCACTCCTACGCGCCCGCAATCAACTTTTCTGCCTTCATTCTGATGAATGCATAGTTGAGTGCCGGCAGACCGTTGAAGTGTGCCGCCTTCGTACTGAACTCTTTTGCTTTTGCCTTGTCTCCTTTGCCCTGATATGCCAGCGACAATCGGTAAAGATTGTACGGATTCTGGTCGCTCGCCTGCTGAAGTTCGGCAATTGCCTTATCGAAGTCTTTCTGTGCTAGGGCAATCCGTCCTGCCAACTCGTGCGCCAACCGAAGCTGGATCTGATTCTTGTTCGCCTCCGCGCCCTTGCGGAATTGCTCGGTCTCCGATCTCGCTTTCATCAAGTCATTCTTCGCAATCATCACCGTGGCAACATTGAAATGATGAAAGAGCCGGGCGTTGTCTTTTTGTTTTTGCGTCGTTTGTGATTTGTCGGAGAGTTGTACGGACTTTTCGAATGCGGCCAGCGCTTCGTCAAGCTTTCCTACTTCGAGAAGGATTGCAGCCTTCAGTCCCAGGTCGCCCGACATCTGCGCGAGGTCTTTGATCTTCTCTCCCATGGCGTATTGCTTGTCGACCTCCTTCAGGGCTTCCTCCACCTTTCCCGCATCCATGAACAACACGGTCTGCGCAAAGAGGGCCTGCCGCCGTTCGCCATCCGTGCGGCCAGCCTGCCACACGACCTTTAGCTCGGCCGCCCCTTTGTCATGCATGCCTTTGTACATGTAGTTGGTGGCAATGCCGATGCGCGAAGCAACAAACTTCTTGTCAACTGCCAATGCCTTTTGATATGCCGAGATGGATTCGTCGAACCGTCCCATCTTCAACAAGAGCTCAGCATACGAGTCATACGGATTCGGATCATCGGGAATGAGCTCAGTATATTTTTTGAATACCTTTTCCGCATCCTCATAGTTCTCGACCTGCCGGTACGCGTAACCGAGAATGTTGTACGCAGGAGAATACTCCGGTGCAAGTGAGATGGCTTTCCTGTAGTGGGCAATTGCCTTGTCGAAATTCTGCTGACCGAAGTAGAAGCCTCCAAGTGCGAACTGCGCCCGCTCGTCGTTGGGATATAAGGCTACGAGCTGTTCGAGATATTCTTCCTGCTTTGCCGAGTTGCCGTTCGATCCGGCATCGGTCGCAAGAATCAACAGCCGCTCGCCATCGGATGCCTTTGCCGCATTCGCGACAGCAATCTTGAGATGATCAAAGAATTCCTTCGCCGTTGTCGCAGAAGTTGCCCGACCGAGATGCGCCCAGGCAAATGTCGGATCGAGAGCAATTGCCTGATCATAGTGCGCGATGGAATTCGTAATCTGCAACTTCTCGAAGAGGTCGCGGGCTTTCAGAAATTCCTTCCTCGCCTCTTCCGATTTTGTGGTAACAGGGATCTTTCCCTCGTGGGCATGGGCTGTCCATGCGGCAACAGCGAGCACAACACCTGCAACGACAATTGCAGACTGTACGCGAACGTTCCGTCTCATAGCTCCTCCTTTAATGAATGTGATGGTTTGTCGGACCGACTCAATGAGCAGATCAACACGTACAAACTTCACGTTGTGCTCTTGGGTCGACCAACGATCTGGGGATATCCTGCGGACAACCGATCAGCAGGATGGATTGGACCTAGGGAGTATACGGTGCGGAAGGAAAGAAGGTTGAGCAACTCATCAGGGAAAAGGGTGATCTCGTGACGACATTCCGTCAACTCATGACAAATCGCGCAGTCATTCCGTCGCCTTTTCTGGAAGCGGTGCCGACGCGAAGAAATCCTGGTAGAATCTGTCAGTGAAGTTTTTCAGAAGCCCTTCTATGCGATCATGATCGTGGGAGCGAAAGATCAGTCCGGCATGGTTCTTCTTGTTCATTCGCCAGACAATTTCCGGCTCGTCATACGCGGAAAGATCGGGCCATTCTTGCGTTGCGAGGGAAATCAGGATGCCGGCATATTCGTGGTGCGAGGGCTTTGGTTGATAATTCCCATCGGTGCACGTTTCGATCTTCGCCCACTCGGCCCAGAGGTTCAAGCCAGATGCAGCTTCAACCATATCGGCAATGTTTGCACCGCCAACCCGCGCCGAGGTTTCCAGGAAATAGTATTGTCCATCGAAATCACTCTTGATGAATTCTGTGTGCGACACTCCTTCGAGGAGTCCGAGCGATTTCAATGTATGCTTGTTGAGGGCCTGGAGCGCAGACTCATCGGGAGATCCGCGGCGCAATGTTCTGCTGCTGAACACGCGTCCCTCATGCGCGACTTCCATCGGCGGCCGGCCATATTTGCTGACGATGGAGAAGATGATTTCCTTTTGGTAAATGATGGAGTCAACGTGGTAGATGTCACCCGGAACGAACTTCTCCAGCACATAGAATGATTGCTTGTCGCCGAGAATGTCCAGCGCGTCCCACAACTCTTGTTCATGATTGATTTTCTGAATGCCAATTGCGCCGGCTTGCATCCGCGGTTTCAGTACGTACGGCAGCGAAACGCTCGCCATAAACGCTCGGATCTTGTCGTAGTTCAAAACATGAACGAACGGCGGAACCGGAATTCCCGAATGAGATGCTTTGGTTCGCATGGCAAGTTTGTCGCGAAAGTGCCGTGCTGTCGTGTCGCCCATGCCGGTGAAGCGGAGATGTTCGCGCAACGCAGCAGCTTTCTCGACATCAAAATCGTCCAGCGCAACAATTTTGTCGAGGTGAACAGTCCGCGCCATGTAGCTCACGCCGCTGATCACATCGTTCATGTTCCACTCTTTGTCGACATCGGGGATGTAATAGGTTTCGTCGATGCTTTCCTTCGGCCATTCGGCGCTCTCTAGACTCTTCGAGGTGAGCAAGATGACGCGGGCGCCTTGCCGCTTGGCTTCACGCAGGAAGTCGAAGCCTTTGTGGAAGCTCGTGATGCAGAGGAGAGTGATGGACATTCTCACGTTTGTGCAATTTGATCATTTAGTACAATTGAAAAGCGCATTCATCAATTCTCGGGAAAATGAAACGCCAATACCGCCAAACTAACTTCTCTTAGCTTATCTTTATTTAGATGAAACTTGTAGTTCAGCCACGTTTCGTCATCGTGTCCAACAAATCGCAAGTAACTCTGATGACTCGGGACCACTCTTTGCAATGTAGCAAGGACGCTACTGAATTCTCTGTTTCGAACGAAAATGATTACAGCAGATTTTGAGTCTCTCCATGTGAGATATCCCAACAATTGAGTTATCGTCTTCAGAAGGCCTTTTTCTCCCTTCCAGAATTTGCATTCGGCTATGAAGGCATTGTTTCCTTCGTGTCTCAACAAGATGTCTGTCTTTCCCGATTTGTTGAAAGTTTCTCCTGTTGCCGAGCCCTCAAACCACGGTTCAAGCATAAGTAGAAAATGGTCTCTGATTGCTTCTTCCGTTTTCGATGCTTGTGTTGAAGGCATTCGCTCAAACTGTTTGCCAACATCATTGATCCTTCTGAGGATTTCTTTGTACGTCGTCTCATCGAGTGTAGGATCGTAACTTCCGACTATTTGAACATCAGGTTTTTTTACGACAATTCGTTTTCTGTCATTGAGAGTAGGAATTGAGAATGTCTGAGGAATATTTTCACGCTTTTTAATCTTGACTCCTAGATCTTTGACGAATTCGTTTCTCTTGTGAAGAACCTCTTTCCTTTCTCTCAATAGATTCAATGCGGTGGACCTCAACTGATTGTTGTATGCTTCGACCTCAGAAAATGTGTATTCAAATTGAGACTTAAGGTTGTTCAAGATCTCGTCCGCTTTTGACTTGACGTATCGAGGCTCACCAGCGAAATCAACTATCTCGAAACACAAACTTTCATCACTAATCATGACTTGCGGATACCAAGACAGATGAATACTTGGTTTGCAGTCAAGTAAATATTTGTTGCCACCAAATGGAATGTGGAATTTGACTACAGGCATTTTGTACTTCTGACCATGATTGACAAACAGTTGATCGGGAAACTCTTCTGCTGGTATTTCTCGTTCAAAGATGGATGCTGACACGTTTTCAAAGTCCAAGATAACTGTAGGGATCTCAAATCTTTCAGCGAGATACGTCGTGAATTCGCCCTCGTTCACATTCAGTATATAGGCCTCAGATAGTCCTTCAATCTCGGACTTCATTGTAGATAAGCGATCATTGATAATCGCTTTTAGATCGCCTTCGCCAAAAGCTTTGAAGGTCGTGTCAGAAAGCTGCATTTGTCATCCTCAGCCAAAACGACTTAAGTAATGAACTCTCTATGAGGCAGCCGCACGATAGGATACGAGCGTTCTGCTTTGTCAAAGTACGGAGAACGCTCATAGAAAAAATTCAGCCGCTTTGCCGGATCTTCGGCGAAGGCATTATCATTAGCAACCCTCGCATCGAACTCAGCTTGCAGCATCGGATTATCGTCAAGCATCTTCTGCGCTATCGGCTCCATGATGTACGGCTCAGCATATTCTTTCCGTTCGAAGAACGCATTGAAGAATCCCCAGCTCACAAAGGAGTCGGGGGCTTGAGGCTCTAGCAGATGCATGATTACGCGTAACGCTCGTTGTTGAGTATAGACAATGAATGTTCCAGCGGGGAGAGCGGCTTCCTCAACAAACTTCTCGACGCCGCATTCCAGGCGTTGTCTCCCTTCATACGGTTTGACTGCAAATTCAATATCAACGAACTTGTAGCGCTCAACGGCAAGCGTCTCCCCTTCCCGCATCTCCATGAC
>CAYJNF010000145.1:0-8507 GCA_964370915.1 uncultured Chitinophagales bacterium | reverse complement strand
TCGGCTTGCTATTTCTTCGTGTCTCATCCAGCGCCGCACACAAGAATTAATCATAAACAAGGAGTGGTGCTCTTGAAGAACCAATCCAAAAGAATTTCGTTCGGAAAAATCCCTGAAGTCATCGAATCTCCCGATTTGCTGAATATTCAGCTCGAATCGTGGGAAGCGTTTTTGCAGCGAGACATCAGCCCGACGCGCCGGAGGAACAAAGGCCTGCAGGCAGTGTTCAAAATGAACTTTCCTGTGACCGATGCGCGCGAGAATTTCCTGCTCGAGTTCGTTGAGTACTACATTGAAAAAGAAAAGTATTCGGTGCCGGAATGCGAAGAGCGCGGACTGACCTATGCGGTGCCACTCAAGGCAAAACTTCGCCTGTCGCAAAAGGCGGAAGACGGCAAGAGCTTCGTGAATACGATCGAACAGGATGTGTACCTCGGCAACCTGCCGACCATGACCCATCGCGGTACGTACATCATTAATGGCGCCGAACGTGTTGTGGTAAGCCAGCTGCATCGTTCACCCGGCGTGTTCTTCAGCGAAACCACACATCCGAACGGCACACCGATATTCTCGGCGCGCATCATTCCATTCCGCGGATCATGGGTGGAGTTCACAACCGACATCAACAACGTCATGTACGCGTACATCGACAGGAAGAAAAAATTCCCTGTCACGACGTTGCTGCGCGCCCTGGGATATTCATCGGACGATGAGATTCTGGAACTCTTCAACCTTGTCGAAGAGATCGACGTAACAAAGATTGATTTGAAAGACTACATCGGTCGCATCATTTGCGGCGACGTGATCGACAAGAAGACGGGCGAGATCTTCATCAACAAGGATGCGATCCTGAGTGAGGATCACATCAAGGCCATCAAGAAATCGAACATCAAGAAGATCCGGTTCCTGCAACAGCAGGGGAATGAAGTGTCGGTGATCGCGAAGACGATCATGAAGGACGCCGTCCGGTCCGAGGAAGATGCGCTCGGCGCCATCTACAAGCAGCTCCGTTCCGGCGAAGCACCCGACATGGAAACGGCAAAGGGCTTGATTGAGCGTCTGTTCTTCAACGAGAAACGCTATGACCTCGGCGATGTCGGGCGCTATCGTATCAATCAAAAATTGAATCTCGATGTTCCTGTCGCGACCACAACGCTAACGAAGCAGGACATCATTGCGATCATCAACTACCTGATCGAGTTGCAGCAAGGCAAACGGTCGGTGGATGATATCGATCATCTTGGCAATCGCCGCGTGCGAACGGTTGGCGAACAGATTGCCCAGCAATTCAATATCGGCCTTGCGCGCATGACGCGTACCATTCGTGAACGCCTGAACGTGCGCGACAGCGAAAATTTGACGCCGCAGGATTTGGTGAATGCCCGTACGATCACCAGCGTGATCAACGCGTTCTTTGGCACGAACCCGTTGTCGCAGTTTATGGATCAGACGAATCCGCTCGCGGAGCTGACGAACAAACGCCGTATGTCGGCTCTTGGACCGGGCGGCCTGACGCGCGAGCGTGCAGGCTTTGAAGTCCGCGACGTTCACTACACCCACTATGGACGTCTTTGCCCGATTGAAACGCCGGAAGGTCCGAACATTGGGTTGATCTCGTCGCTGTGTATTCACTCGCGTGTCAACGAGTTCGGGTTCCTCGAAACGCCGTATCGAAAAGTGAAGAACGGCCGCGTGCTCGATGAGATTGAGTTTTTGAATGCGGAACAGGAAGACAACTATACAATCGCCCAGGCAAATGCGCCGCTTGATCCCAAGGGTCATTTCATTGGCGACCGCGTGAAGGCGCGATACCAGGGCGACTTCCCCGTTGTGCGTCCGGAAGAAGTGCACTACATGGACGTTGCTCCGAACCAGATTGTCAGTGCGGCGGCAGGCTTGATTCCTTTTCTCGAGCACGATGATGCAAACCGCGCGCTGATGGGATCGAACATGCAACGCCAGTCGGTTCCGCTGTTGCGGCCTGAAACGCCTGTCGTTGGCACCGGCCTGGAAGAAAAGATCGCGCGCGATTCGCGTTCGCTGATCGTGGCCGAGCGCAACGGTATTGTGGACTATGTCGATGCAAGCAGGATCGTCGTGCTGTATGATATCGATGAGAATTCCACCGAAGCTCTTATTTCGTTCGATGACAAGCGACGCGTGGAATACAAGCTGACAAAGTTCTTCCGCACGAACCAGGACACCTGCATCAATCAGCGTGTGGTGGTGAGGCCGGGCGACAAGATCAAGAAGGGCGATGTTCTGGCGGACGGTCCCGCGACCGATGGCGGCGAGCTTGCACTTGGACGCAACGTGCTTGTCGCATTCATGCCGTGGCACGGGTATAACTTTGAGGACGCGATCATCATCAGCGAACGCATAGTTACCCAGGATATATTCACGTCAATTCACATCGAGGAATTCGAGCTTCAGGTTCGCGACACAAAACGCGGCGAAGAAGAACTGACGCGCGAAATTCCCAATGTGAGCGAAGACGCAACGAAAGATCTCGATGAGAACGGCATTGTCCGTGTCGGCGCCGAGGTGGTTGAGGGCGACATTCTGATCGGCAAGATCACCCCGAAAGGCGAATCCGATCCAACCCCCGAAGAAAAACTCCTGAAGGCAATCTTCGGCGAAAAGGCGGGCGATGTAAAGGATGCATCGCTGAAGGCGCCCCCCGGCATGAAGGGTATCGTGATTTCGACGAAGCTGTTCAGCCGCAAGAAGAAGGACGCGGAATCCAAGAAAGAAGACAAACGCAAGAGTGATGCGCTTGACCGCCAGCGTCGGAAGATGCTCAGCGAAATCCGCGAACGACTTGCGCACAAGCTCGGCCTGTTGCTGGATGGCGAAAAGTCTGCCGGTGTTCGCGATACGGATGGCAATGTCGTGTTCCGTGCGGGTACGCAGTTCAAACCCGACACATTCCAGACGTATGAAGAACTCGAGAAGCTTGATTTCAACAGTGAGTGGGTAGACGACAAAAAGAAGAACGCGACGATCAACAAGATCTTTACGAACTACAATGATCGTGTGAATAGTATAGAAGAGGAATTCCGTCACGAGAAGAACAAGATTCAGCTTGGTGATGAGTTGCCGCCGGGCGTCGTGCAGCTGGCCAAAGTCTATGTCGCGAAAAAGCGCAAGCTCTCTGTCGGCGATAAGATGGCGGGACGCCACGGCAACAAGGGCGTTGTCTCGCGCATCGTGCCGGTGGCGGACATGCCCTTCCTCCCTAACGGAACATCCGTCGACATCGTCTTGAACCCGCTCGGCGTACCGTCGCGTATGAACCTTGGACAGTTGTATGAAACCGCGCTCGGCTGGGCGGCAAAAATGCTTGGCGTGCGATATGCCACGCCGATCTTTGACGGTGCGACGTGGGAAGATGTGCAAGCGGAATTGGTGAAAGCCGATTTGGACACCGGATCGCGATCGATTCTGTACGATGGCCGTACGGGGGAAAAGTTCGATCAGGAAGTGACGGTGGGGTACATTTACATGCTCAAGCTTTCGCACCTTGTTGATGATAAGATTCACGCACGGTCGATCGGGCCGTACTCATTGATTACGCAGCAGCCGCTTGGTGGCAAAGCACAGTTCGGTGGACAGCGCTTCGGTGAAATGGAAGTGTGGGCGCTTGAAGGCTACGGTGCCTCGCACGTGCTGCAGGAAATGCTCACGGTGAAATCCGACGACGTTTCCGGACGGGCGAAAGTGTATGAGGCGATCGTCAAAGGCGACAATCTGCCCGAAGCAAATATTCCTGAGTCGTTCAACGTTCTGGTACGCGAGTTGATGGGACTCGGCCTGGACGTGAAGCTGGATTAGTAGTGAGAACCCGCGGCCTTCCGGTCGCGGAACGTTGCACACACAACATCTCACACAATACTGTTTGGAGGATTAGCAATGGCGTTCATGCATCACGAAAAAGAAACACGAAAGACGTTTTCACGCATCACCATCAGTCTCGCGTCAAGCGACATGATTCTGCAGCGTTCACACGGCGAGGTGACCAAACCGGAAACGATCAACTATCGTTCCTTCCGTCCGGAAAAGGATGGATTGTTCTGCGAGAAGATCTTCGGTCCGGTACGCGATTGGGAGTGTCACTGCGGCAAGTACAAACGCATTCGGTATCGCGGCATCATCTGCGACCGGTGCGGCGTGGAAGTAACGCAGAAGAGTGTGCGGCGCGAGCGTATGGGGCACATCGCTCTTGCGGTGCCAATCGTTCACATCTGGTACTTCCGTTCTCTTCCCACAAAGATCGGCTATATCCTTGGCATGACGACGAAGGATCTGGAGAAAGTGATTTACTACGAATCCTACATCGTCATTAATCCGGGTATGACCGGATTGCAGAAGAAGGATTTGATTACCGAGGAACAGTATTTCGAAACGCTCGCGACAGTTCCGGAGAACAACGACGATCTGGAACCGACGGACAAACGAAGGTTCGTTGCAAAGATCGGCGGCGAGGCGGTGAAGGATTTGTTGAAGCAGGTCGACATCCCGTCGCTTGCGGCCGAGCTGCGTGCGCAAATCATGGAAGAGACTTCAGTGCAAAAGAAGCAGGATGCGCTGAAGCGCTTGCGCGTTGTGGAAGCGTTCCGCGGAGAATCTGAAGATGGCCCGGTCAACAGGCCCGAGTGGATGGTGCTGGACATTATTCCGGTGATTCCGCCCGAGTTGCGACCGCTGGTTCCTCTGGAGGGCGGACGCTTTGCAACATCCGACCTGAATGATTTGTATCGCCGCGTCATTATCCGCAACAATCGTCTGAAACGCCTGATTGACATCAAGGCGCCAGACGTGATCTTGCGAAATGAAAAACGCATGTTGCAGGAAGCAGTCGACTCGCTCTTTGATAACTCGCGGCGCGTGAATGCAGTCCGCAGCGACAACAACAGAGCGTTGAAGTCTTTGTCGGACATGTTGAAAGGCAAGCAGGGACGGTTCCGGCAGAACTTGCTGGGTAAACGCGTCGACTACTCCGGTCGTTCCGTCATCGTGGTCGGTCCGGAATTGCAGTTGCATCAGTGCGGCATTCCGAAGGACATGGCCGTGGAGTTGTTCAAGCCATTCATCATTCGCAAACTGATTGAACGCGGCGTTGTGAAGACCGTGAAGAGCGCGAAGAAAATGGTGGACAAGAAAGGCCCGGAGGTGTGGGAAATTCTTGAGAACATCATTGATGGGCATCCGGTGCTGCTCAACCGCGCACCAACATTGCACCGACTTGGCATTCAGGCGTTCCAGCCGGTGCTTGTCGAGGGCAAGGCAATCCGCATTCACCCGATGGTGTGTACAGCATTCAACGCGGACTTCGATGGCGACCAGATGGCCGTGCACGTTCCGCTGTCCTATGATGCCCAGCTTGAGGCTCGCATCCTGATGTTGTCGAGCCACAATATTCTCTCGCCCGCGTCGGGCGCGCCCATTGTCACACCGACACAGGATCAAGTGCTCGGTTGTTATTATCTGACGAAATCCAAGCCCGGAGATGTTGGTGAAGGGATGATCTTCTCCAACATGGGGGAAGTGATTATTGCATTCAACTACGGTCGGGTCGGACTCCACGCGATGATCAAGGTGCGCGTGAATGGCAAGCTCGTTGAAACCACAACGGGTCGCGTCGTTTTCAATCAGATTGTCCCGGCGGAAATTGGTTACATCAACGAGCTGTTGAACAAGAAACGACTCGTGCAGATCATTGCAACATCGTTCCGGAGAGTTGGCAACCTGAAGACCGCGGAATTTCTTGATAGATTGAAAGAACTCGGCTTCCGCTATGCAACGCGGGGTGGTCTCTCGGTGAGTCTTGAAGACGTGCAGGTACCGAAGGAAAAGGGAGAGATCATCACGAAGGCGCAGAAGAGTGTCGATGAAGTCTATACGCAGTATACGCGTGGTTTCATCACCAACGGTGAGCGCTACAATAAAGTGATCGATATCTGGACCCGGGCGACAACGCGTGTTGCGGAGAAATTGTTTGAATCGCTGCAGCACTCGCGCAACGGGTTCAACTCGCTCTACATGATGGTGGACTCCGGCGCTCGTGGTTCAAAGGAACAGGTTCGCCAGCTGGCAGGCATGCGGGGTCTTATGGCAAAGCCGCAGAAGTCCCTCTCCGGAGCAACGGGCGAACTGATTGAGAATCCGATTATTGCAAATTTCCGCGAAGGACTTTCGATTCTCGAGTACTTCATCTCAACCCACGGCGCGCGCAAAGGCCTGGCAGACACAGCGTTGAAAACCGCCGACGCGGGGTATCTTACGCGCCGTCTTGTTGACGTTGCCCAGGACGCCATCATCAAGGATGAGGACTGCGGAACAATTCGCGGCGTCGTGACCGGTGCGTTGAAGGAAGGTGAAGACGTGAAGGAGCCGCTCTCCGAGCGCATCCTCGGTCGCGTTGCGGTGCACGATGTTGTGGATCCGCTCTCCGCCGAAGTGCTCATCCATGCAGGTGAGATGATCGACGAAGAGAGGGCGAACCGCATTGCCGAAACGTCCATCGAAACAGTCGAGATTCGTTCGGTGCTGACGTGCGAAGCAAAGCGCGGTATTTGTGCGCGATGCTATGGCCGCAATCTCAGTACGGGAAAACTCGTGCAGGTGGGTGAGACAGTCGGGATTATTGCAGCGCAATCGATCGGTGAGCCGGGAACGCAGCTTACACTGCGAACATTCCATACGGGCGGCGCGGCGAGCTTGAGCGCATCACAGTCGCAGGTAACTTCAAAGTTCGATGGCAAGCTTGTCTGGGAAGGTATCAAGTCTATTGTTGTTGATGGTGATGATGGTGCGCGTACGATTGTCTCGGGACGCAGTGGTATTGTGAACGTGCTTGATCGTGACAATCGCATGCTCACAAAGTATGACGTTCCATACGGTGCAACATTGCTCGTGAAAGACGGCGCCAAGATCGCCAAGGGCGAGATCATTTACGAGTGGGATCCGTACAATGCCGTTATTATCACCGAACACCGCGGCGTGATCAAGTATCTGGATCTGAAAGACAACGTCACGTATCGGGAAGAACCGGATGAGCAAACCGGCCACATCCAAAAGGTCGTCATCGACTCACGCGACCGGACTCTCAGCCCGAGCATTCAGGTAACGGATGCGAAGGGAAAGAAGATTGCCAATTACATCGTCCCGACGCGCGCGCATATTATTGTTGATGACGGTCAGGAAATTGGTGCAGGCACCGTGCTTGTCAAGATTCCGCGAGATATCGGAAAGAACCGCGATATCACAGGCGGTTTGCCGCGCGTAACGGAGTTGTTTGAGGCGCGCTCGCCATCGGACCCGGCAATCGTTTCCGAAATCGACGGCATCGTTGCATTCGGGGCACAAAAACGCGGCTCACGCGAAGTGATCGTGTCCAGCCACGACGGCAAAGACGTTCGTAAGTACCCGATTCCTCTTGGCAAGCACGTTCTCGTTCAGGAAAATGATGTTGTGCGTGCCGGTGAGCGATTGTCAGACGGATCGATTGATCCGCATGATATTCTTCGCATCAAGGGTGTGCGTGAAGTGCAGGAATACCTGGTGAACGAAATCCAGGAAGTGTACCGCATTCAGGGCGTGAAGATCAATGACAAGCACATCGAAGTCATTGTGCGCCAGATGATGCAGAAGCTACGCGTAGTGAATTCGGGTGACACCAAATTCCTCGAAGGTGATTACGTCGACAAGCTGAAGTTTGAAGAAGAAAACGAAGGGCTGCGCGACAAAGTTCTCGTGATCAGCAAAGGCGATTCCAAGTTCAAGAACGGGCAGATTATCCTGAAGAAGAAGGCACGCGAAGTGAATGGTGAGTTGCGCAAGAAGAGCAAGAAGGTTGTTGAGTACAAGGATGCGGATCCCGCAACATCAGAACCGGTTCTGCTGGGGATCACGTCGGCAGCGTTGTCAACCGACAGTTTCATCTCTGCAGCATCGTTCCAGGAAACAACAAAAGTTCTGACTGATGCAGCCATTGAAGGCCGAGTCGATAGTCTGCTCGGTCTGAAAGAAAATGTTATCATGGGTCATCTCATTCCAGCTGGAACCGGGTTGAAGTACTTCAAGGATATACTCGTAACACAAGTGGAAGAGATGCCGGTTCAAGAAGTTGTCGAAGAGCCTGTGGTAGCTCCAAAGAAGCGAAAGGAAAAGGTGGCGGTGAGTTAAGGGCCGCCACCCGCTTTCCTAAACCTCTTATCGATTGGATTTTGTGATTGTTAAGAAAATCTAATTGAACTATACGCAGTAGTCGTGTTGACTATATACTGCCTATTTAGTATCTTTTTAAACTTTCAAACTGAAGTTCCGCACTGTGTAGTTCAACGGAGTGATCTTTGCCTACTATTAATCAATTGGTACGCAAGAGCCGGAAGAAAGTGACTTACAAGTCCAAGGCTCCTGCAATGGATAAGAGCCCCCAGAAACGTGGGGTCTGCACGCGTGTCTATACGACAACTCCCAAGAAGCCCAATTCGGCGCTGAGAAAA
>CAYJNF010000144.1:2566-8520 GCA_964370915.1 uncultured Chitinophagales bacterium | reverse complement strand
GGCGTGTTCCTTTTTTGATTTGATGTTTGTCGGTGGCGGCACATGTACTCCGTCGCCAAGCATGAAGCGATGGAGCAACTCCTGAACGTTGCCGCTCAACTGTGTCAGTGTTTCAGTGGACTGTGCCATCTCCTGCAAGCCGACGGCGGTTTGATGAGTGACCGTGTTGATCGCATCAACGTTCCGGGCAATCTGTTGGCTTGTCGCTGCCTGCTCTTCACTTGCGGAGGCAATCAATGCCACCACATCCAGGACTTCCTTCGACACCTTCACAATGCCTTCGAGCAAAATGCCGGCCTGTTCCGCGCGATCAATTCCGCGGTCGACGGCAACCGTTCCCTCTTTCAAAGAAGCAACCGCCAGTGATGTATCCGATTGAATGTGCCGGATCATTCCGGCGATCTCTTTCGTGGCCTTCATGGTGCGTTCCGCGAGCTTGCGGACCTCATCGGCGACCACGGCAAATCCGCGTCCCTGTTCGCCCGCGCGCGCAGCTTCAATTGCCGCATTGAGCGCCAGTAAGTTTGTCTGGTCGGCAATATCATCAATCACTGAAACAATCTCGCCGATCTGGTTGCTTGATGATCCGAGCGACTTGATTGTATCAGAGAACTTTTCGACGGCAGCTCCAATTTGCTTCACCGCATCAATCGTCTCGCGTACGGTGTGGCCACCCTGATCAGCCTGCCGCTGGGAGTGCTGCGCCGTCTGCGCCGCAACGGTAGTATTCCGGGAATTCTCGCCAATCGTCTTCGTCATTTGCTCAACTGCTGCGGCAACCTCGCCTGCCTGAGACGATTGCTCCTGAGCGCCCGCCGACATCTGATCGGCGGTGGCGGAGATCCCTTCCGCAGAACGCGCGGTGGTTTCCATCGCTTCGGTGACATCAAGCAGAGCGCGACTCATGCTGCCAACCATCTTGTTGAATGACGACCCGAGTCGGGCTATCTCATCGTTGCCCTCGACGTGAACACTCACCGAGAGATCGCCCCCCGCGCCTGCTTCGGATATCTTGAGAACCTGTTGCAACGGTCGATTCAGAAACCGCTCTGTGAAATACGCGAACGCAGCGCCAATGAGCACTACAGCCAAGGCACCCAACCCAAGTATGGTCCATCGCATTGTGTTCGCGGCCGCTTGCACTCGCTCGGTTGATCCTGAGACACCAAAGATCCCAATCAACTCGCCATTCTTCTTGTCTGGAAAAAGATCAAGCCCGCTCGGGTTATGGCACATGCGACATTCATCCTGAACCTTCGCGGCGGCAAATGCAAACATGCGCGATCCGCCGTCTCCGTCGACTTCTCTCGTCACTACTTCCATTGATGGATTCGCTGCGAACGTTCTCGCCACTTCGTGATACATCTGTTGATGCACATCTGAACCATTGCCGCCAAGGTCTGAATACCGATGGAACGTATATCCTTTGCTCTTCGCCAGTTCCTCTGCCGACGAATGGATCATCGACCGGGATGTGATGGCATGTGTGATGAGCCGTTCTCTAAACTCATTCATGTCCGATGAAGACAGCATCGAAGCCGTCACCAGCGCTGCCGTGAGAACAACCACAGTCAGAACGATGGCAACCGGCACAAACAATTTTGCGCGCAAGCTCGTAGGTCTCAGCATTTGGAATTCTCCGCTTCGATTTCAACATTCAGTATGAGGCAGCCAACGACGATGCGGATCAGCTACACTTGGCAGCCCCGAATCAGGCGATATTAAGGCACGTTGCGTGCCATCGCGGACCAATGTTTGAACCGCATTTTTTCCTGCCAATCCGCAGGCACCAGCCTGTTGCTGCTTGGCGAATTCTACAAATTGAAGTGGTTACTGAATAATAGTGCACACGTGAACAAATTGGAAACCAGAACGCATGGTCTGCTCGACATCTTGGTAGGGATTTTGTAAATTGAACAGGCGTACGCATCGACGCAGACATGCAATCAGAACTCATCACCACAACAAACTGGTATCACCTTCGTTATGGCAGTCAGGATTTTCGTCACCGGTGGGACATTCGACAAGGAGTACAATGAGATCGATGGGAAGCTCTTCTTCAAAGATACCCATCTCAAAGAAATGCTGATGCTTGGGCGCTGTGACGTTGATCTTTCCATCCGCACACTCATGATGGTCGACAGCCTCGAGATGACTGATGGAGATCGGCAGATGATTCTCGAAAACTGCAAAACGTCTTCCGAGAGTCAGATCATCATCACCCATGGCACCGACACAATGGAGATCACGGCACAGGTGTTGGGGCAAGCGTCGCTTCCCGGCAAAACGATTGTGTTGACCGGCGCAATGATACCGTATAAGTTTGGCAGTTCGGATGGGCTATTCAATCTCGGGAGTGCGCTGGCATTCGTTCAGACACTCGCCCCGGGAGTGTACATTGCGATGAATGGAAAGTACTTTACATGGAACAACGTGAGGAAGAACAAGAAGAGAGGTCAGTTTGAAGAGCGTGTCTGAAAATGATATGAGTGAACTCTAGTTTTCATTGGCGTTCCCGCCGGGCATCGGTTTTATTCTCCGCTCAGAACTACTTCCGCGCCACAACAATTCCACAACATTTATTCACAATCAAAGAACCGCCCTTGAGTGCTCAAGATACAATCAGCAGCTCGGAAGTCGCTGCCGTTTTCACGTCCGATCTTCCGCGTCTCCTTCTCCCGCCGGATATCATGCGAAAATACACGGCGCAATGTGAGGGGTTCCTTGCTACCATGGACCCGAGTTCACTCGCGCGCCTGCGCAATGAACTGCGTCGGGACGTGAACGCGGTGATCCAAAATGTACTTCGTGGTACGTTCGAACCGCCGTTGTCGGCGTATCTGCGCGAGATCCCCCAGGAGGTGCTCTGCCTCTATGCGGACCGCGTACTGAGTCTGGAGCGTATCCTCCGGCTTGGTGCCCAACAACAGTCGGAACCCATCAAGCGTCCGTCGGCGTGGAATGAATACTGGCTGCAACTGTTGTTGAAGCATTAGCGGAAAGCAAATCAGTAGCGCACGATACGAATGCTGGCGAGACCTGTCTTCGCCTCGATGAAGATCTTCTTCTGAGCAGCGTCAAAGTTGTCGGTTCGATAGGTATTGTCGTCGAACTCCGTAAAGTCGTCCAGGCGTTTGCTGGAGAGATCGCTGTCGAAGTGTATTTCACAGCCAACTGTTTCGGGCACCGAGATTCTGATCGCCGAAGCGCCCATCTCGCATCGCACGTTCGTCCGGGGGGCTGTAAGGCCGAGCATCAACCGGACATGGGACGCACCGCCTTCGATGTCGAGATCTCGCACTTTCAAAGCACTTAAGTCCATGTCAACAGACGCGGCCCCGATGTCAAACGTTAAATCCCAGACAGGCGCAGGATGAAGGTTGACCTGAACAACGCTCATGGCGTGATGAGATCTCCAATTTCTCACGTGAATCTCTTCACGTTGATCGAGGTGAAGGCTTACATCCTCGGATGATCCCCCTCGCACCAAATCGAACCGCGCAACGCCCGATCTGACGTTTGCGTGAAAGAGATCTTTCGTTGCGGTATCGACTCTGAATTTCCCCGCCGCCATGTCCATGCGGAAGCTTGCGCTGCGAATCCCGGGAGCGAACGCCTCCGTGAAGTCTTGCACCTGCACTGGTTCGCTCTCATCGTCTTCGAGCAGAATTTCTCTGTGCCATGGGAGCCAGTTAAAACTCACAAGGGTATACAGAAACACGGCAACAACCACCGCAGCAAGCCCGGAGAGAACCAGTTTCACAATGGGCTGTTTGAAAACAATGGCCAGGCCTACAAGGACGAAGGCCATCGGCCAGAATTTCCAAATGTAATCACAGTCGAAACCCCAATCGAAGATCCGTCCTAACAGCAGCAACAGGCCAAATGCGACGAACAGTGTTCCCCAAAATGCGCGTGATGGTTTCATGATAGATTGAGATGAATGTTGAGACTCAGTGAGCGTTTCCACACTTCTCTTACGTCGTCGCCGGGTATGTGTTGCAGTCGGGTGCAGATCAACAGAGGTTTGTTCCGATCTCCGTACATTGATTTGTGTGGAGGTCGGAATCGGAATGAGGGAAAGCAACACCAATCAGGAATCCGTCGACTCTGCCTGCGCTCTCATCGATGCATTACGCTCTCGCTTGCGTACCACTCTGCTGGATAGAAGAACACATTATTGCGTCCAACCCGCTGCGCTTCGAACAGAGCCTGTTTCGCGGTTTGAATCAAATCATCGCCCGTTCTTCCGTTCTGGGGATATGAACTCACGCCAACGCTTACGGTGGTTTTGATTGTGTTCGAGACGAACTCGCTCGCAGCTACTTGTCGGCAGAAATCCTGCGCAAAGTCGATGGCCTGCTCCATCTCCATCCGAGCAAGCAGCACGATTAATTCATCGAACCCATAACGACCGCAGGCGTCAATGCTGCGTAACTTTGAATGTACCATCTGTCCAAGCTCGCGCAGAAACTTGATTGCCGTATCATACCCGAAGGTTCCGAGAATGGTTTTGTAGTTGTCGACATCAAGCAGCAGAATCGAAAAGTGTTCATCGTACTGTTGTGCCCGCACCATGCCTGCCTGCATCTTGTGCAGGAATGCCGAATACTTCTCCAGGCCGGTGTCCGTGTCAACCGTGTTGAGACGCAGGTTCTCGTCATGCAGCCGGGCTTTGTTGATCGCAATGCCCGCTAAATCTGCAAACGCCTGAAGCACAGCGATATCTGACTTTGAAAAGGCACTCACCTCCTTGCTGTCAACGTGCAGGTAACCCAGTGTTCTGTAGTCGATGGCAATCTGCACACAAATGCAGGACTCGAACGGATGCTCGAGTTGCAACTCTTCGGCGAGTTTGATTTCGTCTTCGCGATGAGTAAGAAGAACAGGCTTCCCCGTCCACAAGACCTCACCAATCGCACCAACGGCCAGCTTCCTGCGAAACGCTTTGCAGAACGTGTATGACAGTCCGATGCTGTTCTCAATATTCAGATACTCCGAGTGCGGGTCGATGAGTACAACAGCGCACGTTTGAGCCTTGAAGAGCCGCACAATTCGATCAACAACAAGATGCAGAGTCTGTTCGTACTGATTGCTGGACCTCATCAGGCCCAGGATACCCGACAAATACTCCATGCAGTTCAAAGGTGGTGTTTCCATGTTACACCTCATATGTAGTTCAGTGACCTGACGGCCCGCTACCGGTGCTATCGAAAAAAGAAACGGCGCAACAGTGATCCCATGATTTCACTGTAACGCCGTCTTTCAATGAACGGCCATCATACCTACCGCTTGGTTACCTCTTACTCATCCAACGGAGAAAATTCAAATGCAATATACTGTCCCGCCACAGAGTTGTCAATATGGCGAAAGTGTACAGTATCGCTCCCGTTGATTACTTGAGGAGATACTCCTTCATGAACATCACTGTCGCATAGAATTGGTAGTCCTGGTTCTTCTTCTTCGCAAACCCGTGTCCCTCATCCTTTGCCATCAAGAACCAGACGGGCGTCCCGTTCTTCTTGAGTGTGGAGACCATTTGCTCCGATTCGCTCGCCGGAACTCTCGGATCGTTCTTTCCCTGCACAATGAACATTGGCTTTCTGATCTTTTCTGCGTTATTCAGCGGTGCTATTTTTTCAAGGAACTCTCTCATCTTCGGTTCGCGCTCGTCTCCATATTCAACTCGCCGCAGGTCGCGACGATATGCTTCCGTTCGCTCAAGGAACGTCACAAGGTTCGAGATGCCAACAACAGGCAGTGAACAGCGGATGTTGTCGGAGTAGTACGTCGACACAGCAAACGTCATGTGACCGCCATAGCTTCCTCCCGTGATCATGATCCGGTCTCCGTCCAAATCAGGCTGACTCTTGATCCAGTCGAGCAACGCTTCGATGTCCTTGTACGTGTCCTCCCGTTTGAAGCCCTTGACCATCTTCAAAAATCTATTGCCG